>JBFZER010000294.1:0-7878 GCA_041306765.1 Spirochaetota bacterium
ACATGGTGTACCAACTTCTCATGACCGTGGCGGGGGTGGAAGCTGCCATCGTGATACGTCAGGAGAGCGAGAACAACTGCACGGTGGGATTCCGTTCCCGGGAGAGCGTGGATGTCGGGGCGATAGCTTCCCAGTTCGGCGGCGGCGGCCATCGTCTGGCCGCAGGACTGTCCATCGAAGGCCGGATCGAGGACGTCCGGGAACGGATGCTGGAGGCCTTCGATCGGTGTTTTGTAACAAAATGTAACGATTATGAATTCTGAGCTCTCCGACCCTCCGAACCGGACTCCGTAATTCCACGTCTTGAAACGACGGTCCTCCAGGAAAAGCCCCCATTCGGGGACCTGGCACGGAATCTGCCTTAGCCTTTCCCGCCCCCAGGGGCCGGGAGGGAACCATGGACCAGGCGACATTTCCACGCATTGCTCGGTTGGCGGATTCGGGCGAGGGGCTCCGGGAAGCCCTGGGCGAGATGGCTCGGGAACTGTACAGGAGCCCCCGAATGTACGGATTGAAGGACGAGGACGATGTCGGGGAACTCTTCGCCCGGTATCCCGGGCGCGTGGAGGCCATCGTGAAAAAGTACCGGGAGGCCGAGGGGTACTATCCTGCCTACCTGGTCGCCACGGTCCGGTTCCTGGCCCTGTCCCTGCGCAGGGACAGGGCCAGGGCTTTCGATCGCCAGATGGTGTTCGAGGAGGAAGCTGCCCTGTGCTCGGACTACTCCGCCCCGGAGTACGGATCCGGGAAACCGGAATCTCCCCTGCCGGAGGCCCGGGGCATGGGAAGGTACAGCAGGCGATCCCTGGGCTCCCGGTTCGTGTTCCTCAGCATGAAATGCGCCTGGACCGCGGATGAAGCGTTCCTGCGGCAGGCAGCCCGGTCCCTGGGCATCGATGCCGCCTCGCTCTCCCTGAGCCTCTCGAAGGCCCGGGAAAGGACCCTCGCCCTCCAGGACAGATGGGAAGCCCGGAGGACCGCCCGGGACGCGTCCTGGGTTCGTCTCCGGGTGCTGGAGCGCCGCCTGGCGCGGGAAGAGGACCCCTGCCTCAGGACGATCTTCCGTGAGAGGATCGACCGGGAACGGGACCGGTTCCGAAGGCGCCTCGCGGAAACACGCAGGATGAGGATGACGATTTCCAACAAGACCGTCGCGGAAACCCTCGGCATACCGAAGGGGACGGTGGACGCCGGGATGTACCACGTGACGCGGAGGCTCCGGGACTTTCCCTGCGGGGCCGGAAAGGACTAGAATCGCCCATGCAGATTTTTGTCGCCACGAACAACCGGCACAAGGTACGGGAACTCGAGAGGCTCTTCCCCGCGGTCCACCTGCGGACTCCCGCGGAGGCGGGCATTCCCTTCGATCATGACGAGGTCGAGGCTACGTTCCTGGGCAACAGCCTCGGGAAGGCCCGCGCCCTCTATGCCCGGGTGTTGTCCCCGGTTCTCGCGGATGATTCGGGGCTCTGCGTGGACGCCCTGGACGGAGAACCGGGGGTGCGGTCCGCTCGCTACGGTTCCCCCGACGACGGCCGGACCGCCCTGTCCGCTGGGGAGAAGAACGCCCTCCTCCTGCGAAAGATGGCCGGCCGACAGGACCGTCGCTGCCGCTTCGTCTGCGCGATGACGCTCGTGGTATCGGAACACCGCTTCGTCTCGGTCCAGGAGACCTGCGAGGGGCTGCTCCTGGACGCCCCCCGGGGGGCGGAGGGCTTCGGGTACGACCCGATCTTCCTGCTGCCGGAGGAAGGGCTTTCCATGGCCGAGTTAACCCTGGAACGGAAGAACCGGCTGAGCCATCGGGGTAGGGCGGCTGCCCGCATGCGCGCGGTCCTGGATTCCCTGGGGGCTGCGCCCTGAGGCAAAGAAAAAGCCGCGGGGCTGCGGCCCGGCGGCTTTTCTCCGATTTCCGGCGCCGATTGCGGCGCCCGGTCGTCACTCCTTGATCCCGTACTTCTTCCGGAATCTCTCCACGCGTCCCGCGGTGTCGATGAGTTTCTGTTTGCCGGTAAAGAAGGGGTGGCAGGCCGCGCAAATTTCGACCTGGATATTCTTTACCGTCGAACGGGTCTCGATGACGTTGCCGCAGGCGCACGTGATGGTGGTCAATTCGTACTTGGGATGAATACCCTTCTTCACGATCACCCTCCGCGCCTATCTGGCTGCAGCCTGAAAACCGGCCTCTGACGGTATGCCGTCCGGGATCGGGCGTACGGCCCGGGTCCCGATTCCCTCAGTCGTTTCCGTTGTACGGGGTGTTCATCGACTTGAGGAAGACCTCATTATTCTTACTTTTCATCATCCTGTCAATGAGGAGCTCAATGATCTCTATATCGTCCATGGGATTAATCACCTTGCGGAGGACCCATATCTTCTGGAGTTCCTCGTCCGTAAGCAGGAGTTCCTCCTTGCGGGTGCCGGATTTCTTGATGTTGATGGCCGGGAAGGTCCGGCGGTCCGAAAGCCTGCGGTCCAGGTTGATCTCCATGTTGCCGGTGCCCTTGAACTCCTCGAAGATGACCTCGTCCATGCGGCTGCCCGTATCGATCAAGGCCGTGGCGATGATGGTGAGGCTCCCGCCGCCCTCGATGTTGCGAGCCGCCCCGAAGAACCGCTTGGGCTTGTGGAGGGCGTTGGAATCCACGCCTCCCGAGAGGATCTTGCCGCTGGTGGGCACGGTCTGGTTGTAGGCCCGGGCCAGGCGGGTGATGGAGTCCAGCAGGATCACCACGTCCTTTCCGTGTTCCACCAGCCGCTTGGCCTTTTCCAGGACCATCTCCGCGACCTGGACGTGCCGGGTGGCCTGCTCGTCGAAGGTGGAGGATATGACCTCGGCCTTGACGGTCCGCTCCATGTCCGTGACCTCCTCCGGCCGCTCGTCGATCAGGAGGACGATGAGATAGACCTCGGAATGGTTGGCGGTGATGGCGTTGGCGATGCGTTGGAGCAGGATGGTCTTTCCGGTCTTCGGAGGGGACACCACCAAGGCCCTCTGTCCCTTCCCGATGGGGCAGAAGAGGTTGATGATGCGGGTGGAAATCTCCTTGGTGTCCGTTTCCAGATTGAGCCGAACATTCGGGTACAGGGGCGTCAGATTCTCGAAGGGGATGCGGTTCTGGGCGACAGCCGGCTCGTCGAAGTTCACCTGCTCCACCCGGAGCATGGCGAAGAAGCGCTCGCCCTCCTTGGGACTGCGGATCTGGCCGTAGACCGTGTCGCCGGTCTTGAGGTTGAAGAGCCGGATCTGGGACGGGGAGATGTAGATGTCGTCGGAGCCGGGCAGGTAGGAGTTCTGGGGTGAGCGCAGGAACCCGTAACCGTCGGGCAGGATCTCAAGGGAGCCGTAGGCGTAGATGATGCCGCCTCGCTCCGTGTGGGCCTTGAGGGTCGAGAAGATCAGCTCCTGCTTCTTCAGAGAGATCATTTCCTCGTGGCCGATTCCGTACTTTGCCCCCAGGTCGCGCAGTTCCTTGAGGGGCATGCTGGTCAGGTCATTGATGGAAAGCCGTGACCGGGAATCCATGTACTCCGCGCGGCTGGGTTCCACGGGCTTCTCGGCAGCTTCCTGCTTCTTCACGAAACCGGGAACGGAGATCGTGGTGGTCCGGAAGCCCGGGGAGTCCTCACGGGAGTTTTCCGGGCGGGGAGTTTCGGGAGCCGCGCCTTCCGGGCCCGGCAAGTCGCGGCCGGTTTTCCTCCGGACGCGTATCTTGACGGGCTCCTTGTCGAAGCCCTCGCCCCGGGCATCCGCGCCGGAGAACCCGGGTTCCGGAGTCCCCGGGGAGGCTTCAACCGTCGCCTCGCCCGTCTCGAGGGGAAATTCCCCCTGCTCGGAATCCGCAGGTTCGGCGTCGCTGTCGATAGGACGTTTCTTACGAATTATTGCCATCAATCACTCCGTGCTGGATGTTGGATTCTTGACGTATAGCGAGCCGCCGCTTCGGGGGCTTCGGGGGTCGGGCGGCGCCGCGGGATTCCCTGCGGGGCGGCTCGAAGCTTGGTCGTGTCAGAAGGGGGAACATCGCCGGACGGCCCGATCACCGTCCCATGCGGATTCACCATCCTATATCCCGATGCCTCCCGCTGTCAAGGCGACAGCATGATACCTTCCTCCACGAGGGAGCGGAGTTCCGCGAGGGTGCGGACCGCCGACTCCGAGCGGATACGGTCCCGCCCGCCCCGGAGAACCAGCCGAACCTCCCGGCATACCCCGGTCCGGGATGCGAGGCCGATCCATACGGTGCCCACGGGCTTGTCCGGGGTGCCGCCTCCGGGCCCCGCGATTCCGGAAACCGAGGCGGCGACGTCCGCGCCGCTCAAGGCAAGGACTCCCCGGGCCATGGCCCGCGCAGTTTCCGCCGACACGGCGCCGTGGAGCTCCAGGGTCTCCCGGGGTACGGACAGGATCTTTTCCTTGGCCTCGTTGGCATAGCTGACCACGGATCCCCAGAACCGGGAGGAAGCCCCCGGAACGGAGGTCAGCGCAGCGGATACGAGCCCGCCCGTGCAGGACTCCGCCAGCGCGACCGTCCATCCCGCCCGGTTCAGGGCGTCCAGCAGACGCCGGGCCTCGGTTCCCGCGGAGATCTCGGCATCCGCGGCGTTTGACGAGCCGGACATCAGCCTTGGTCAGCCCTCGGAGCGAACGGATTGAAGTCCGAGGGGTTCCGTATCATCTCGCAGCGTCCCTCGAAGATCACGCCGTCCGCGATGCGGAGCTTCGTCGTGCGGATCTTGCCGTAGACTTTGGCGGACGGAAGCAGTTCGATGCGGTCCGCCGCCTCGAGATCGCCGTGCACGACTCCGCCGACGACGATGCTGGAGGCCCGGATCACGCCGGCTCGGACTTCGGCGCCTTCGTCGATATGAAGGAAGCCCTGGGCGTCGATCTCACCCTCGAAATTTCCGCGGATCATGAGGGAATCCTGGAATTTCAGTTTTCCGGAGAATCCGGTCTCCCGTCCCAGGATCGTACTTATCTCGTGGATGGTCTTGGATGTCGGTTTGGGCATAGGGTTCCTGTCTTACTTCGTCTTCATCACGAACACGCCGTCCCAATCCTCGGGAGGCGGTTCCTGGATGTAATGTCGGCAGCGCTCGAGGTAGACCTTGGCGGGACCGTCCAGGGGGTCAATGCGCAGGGCTTCCGCGAAGAGGGGCTCGGCTTCCTTGAATTTCATGAGCTTGTAGAATTTGCGCCCCTGGGCGAAAAGCTCGAGGACACGCTTCTTTTCCTCCGTGATCACGAAGTCCCCCTCGGTTACGGTCCGGAATGATCCCGGACTTTCTTCTTGATGGCCGCCAAAGCGGTTTCCCCCGTCTTGAGGCGGTCGGCCTCCGCCTTCCAGGTTTTTACGCGCCGTTCCCACTCGTCCAGCTTGGCTGCGGCCTTCCGGGCCTCCTCCTGCGGGGATCCCGGGGCGGAGCCCAGGGCACCCAGGATGGACCGGAATTCCGAGGAAACCTGTACGGCGGCGCCGGCCATCTCCTCCGCGATCCTGAGCCTATCTTCCCGGTACTCGATCTGGCGGATCAGTTCCCGGGTCCGCAGCACGGCCCGGATGCGGGCCAGCACCTCCGAGAAATTGAAGGGCTTGGTGATGTAGTCGTCCGCCCCGAGTTCCAGCCCCTCCACCTTGTCCTTCACGTCATCCATGGCGGAGAACATGATGATGGGGATGTCGGAGTATTCAGCGTATTCCGGATTGGTCTTGAGGAGCCGGGTCAGCTCCCATCCGGAGAGTTTGGGCATCACGTTGTCCAGGAGCACCAGATCGGGTTTTTCCTTCTTGATCGCTTCCAGGGCTTCCAGCCCGTTTTCGGCCTTTTCTACGTGGAAGCCCAGCTTGGAAAGCATCACGTCGAAGAATTCCAGGTTGATCTGTTCATCGTCGACGATCAGGATTCGCTTCTTGTCGTCCATCTGCACCTACTTTGGGTTGACGGGCCTCATTTTCCTATAGCGGCCGCGTATTGTCAATCTATACAGCAGCGATCGGAGCGGGGAACCTCTCGCTTCTATTCCGAACGGGGTGCACGGGCCCGCTTCCCGGCGGACCTTGACGCGACGGCCGCCGCGGCCAGCCATGCCGCCCCGGCTGCCAGGGAGGCCCAGCCAAGGGCATCTCCTATCCTGCGGTATGTCGTTCCCGGGTAGGATTCAGGCGGAAGCGGGATATCCACCCGGAGCACTCCTTCCGTGAAAGGCTCCAGCTCGGCAAGAAGCGATCCGTCGGGACCCAGGAGGGCGGTCGCGCCCGTATTGGCGGCCCGGGCGATGGGGATGCCCAGCTCCGCGGCCCGCAGTGCGGACTGGGTGAGGTGGTAGTACTGGCAGGACGCCGATTTCCCCCAGGAATCGTCCGTCAGGACGACGAGGAAGTCCGCGCCCGCCGCGGCCATGGCCCGGGTGTGTTCACCGAAGGAGTCCTCGAAGCAGATGGGAGAGGAGAATCCAGCGTTCCCCAACCGGAAAACAGTGATTTCCCGGCCGGCTTCCCAGAACTGGCCGACCTCGGCCTCGATGATTCCGGCGATTCCCGGAAGAGACTTCGCGGGGGGGAAGGTCTCGGAATAGGGCACCAGGCGCATCTTGTCGTATCGGGCCACCTCCCGGCCGCCGGCGAACAGGAAGGCGCTGTTCCAGTTCTTGCGGGCCCGGGAGTCCGGACCGGCGGGCTCCGCGCGGCCGTTGCCGAACAGGAGGGGGACGTCCAGGTTTCGGATGTAGCCGTCCAGCCGAACCGCCAGTTCCAGGGTCTCCCGGTTGGGGCGGAAGCGCAGGTGCCACCCCAGGGGGGGGACGACGGCGGTTTCATGCCATACGATCAGGTCGGGTTCCTGGATGCGGGCCGATTCGGTCAAGCGGATCAGCCGGTCTGCCATGAGTCGGTAATCCTGGATGGAGCGCTGGCGCTCCCGGTAGGCGGGCTGGACCAGGGCAGCGGAAAAGTGTCCCCGGGGAACCCACTCCGTCCGCAGAAGCCCGCCAGCGGTCGAGGACAGCGCGGCGATCCCTGCGGCCGCAGCGACAGCCGCCGCGGCTTTCCGGATATGGAAAGGCTCCCGGGAACCGGCTGCGGCCCGGATTGCCCGGCCTGCCGCTGCGTTCACGCCCAGGGCGGCCAGGGAGACGAGCCAGACCCCGCCCGCGGAAGCCAGCCCCAGCATGTTCGGATCCCTCCAGAAGGCGTAGCCCAGGACTCCGTAGGGATAGCCCATGAATCCCCGGGACCGCAGGAATTCATAGGAAAGCCACAGGAAGGGAATGGCCAGGAAGCCCGCCCGGGGGAAGGTCCGGAGGGAGAAGGACAGAAGAGGAAAGAGGATCGCCAGTCCGAAGGCCGCATAGGAGCAGGCTATGACCAGGGCAACGGGATGGTAGGTCCACAGCCAATGGTTGGACAGGGCGTACAGGGCTGCGCCGAAGACGGCACCAAGGCCCGCCGCGCGGCGGGGTTCCCATCCGGGCATGACCGCGAACAGGGGAGCCAGCGCGACCCATCCGAGAATCCCGAGGCCCTTCGGGACGAGGGGATTTGGAAAGGCGAGGGTATAGAGACTCAGGGACAGGGCGAAAAGGGAGGCGGTGGTCGCTGGCCTGAACGGATTCCTCCGCTCAGGCGGTGCCGACGGAGCCATTCGGAGCCGGTCCCGGCCGGTCCTTCAGACTCCAGGCGGCCTTCTTCAGATCACGGCCCGGGCGGAATGCCGCCACGCCGTGATCGGCCACGGACACGGGTTCCCCGGTTTTCGGATTCCGGGCGCGCTTCCGGCCCTTGCGGACCCGGACCTCGAAGGTGCCGAATCCCCGCAGTTCAACGGTGCGACCGGAGAGGATGGCCGTCTTGATTTCCTCGAATACGCCGTCTATCA
>JBFZER010000295.1:0-6018 GCA_041306765.1 Spirochaetota bacterium
AGCTCCGCGGCCGCGGCCGTCAGGAGCAGCGGCCCCGCCGCCTTCGTGACGGGGGCCGGGGAGGACCCGGCGCCCGCCGCGGCGTCCGTGCCCGCGGTCCCCTGGGCCGCCAGGGGCGCGAGGGCGAGGACTGCCAGGATAGCCGCGGCCGGAAACATCCTCATTCCGCGCCCCGTCAGGGTTCCGAGTCCAGGGAATCGACCACATAGGCCGCGGCCTGGCAGCCCCCCCGAAGGAGGGCTTTCCAGAACGTGGAACCCAGGACGACGTCCGCCCCTCCGTCGTCCGGGCCGATGCCGGTCCAGTCCTCTACCACGGCCAGGGATTCGGCGATCGTCCGTCCCTGCCAGTCCCGGGCGGTTTCCCCATCGGCGCCGGCCAGGGGGGCGTAGGCGATCCGGGGCCGGGAGGCCCCGGGACGGCGGGAAAGCCCGCGGTCCGGGAGGGCGGCCGCGGCCTCCGCCAGGGCCCTTCCCGCGGCGAAGGCCGAGGGCGGCCAGGTCGTGCCGTCCGGATTGACCATGCCCCCGCCGGCCAGGAAGGCGTCGGTCCGGGGGTCCCGGGGGGCAAGCCGTATCCTCACCGCCCGGGCGGCGGTTTCCGCGGCTGCGACCGCGGATTCGCGGTCCGGGGCCTGGGAGATGACGTTGCCGCATTTCTCCACGTTGTTGGAGGGGAAGACCACCTTGTCGCCGGGGTTCACCCGGAAGAAGACTTCCTTTACGTAGGGCTCGGCCCGGGCCGCCCGCTCCCCGGACACGGAGAGGACGGTTCCCGGTATGCTGATGAAGGCCCGCTCCGCAGAAACCCAGGAGCGCTGGGGCTCGACGCCCCGGGGCGCCATGCCCACGGCTATGTCCAGGGCTCCCGCGGCGGGGTCCACCCCCGAGGCGTAGGGATAGGTCCATCCGGACATGTATCCCCCGGAAAGCCGGGCCGCGATCTCGCCCACGAAAGCCCCCCGGGATGTCAGCTTGATGTCCCCCTTGGCCGCCCCGTTCCGGATCCCCAGGGCGCGGATCCCCGCCTCGAAGACCCGGACCACCTCGGCGACGTCCTTTCGGGGGAAGTCCGTGGGCATGGTGTGGCCCAGCTCCACGAAGTAGGGAGCGAAGGTGATGCGGCGGTCCGCCACCCCGCAGAGGTGGATCCTGCCCTCGTGGACCAGGGCGTCCAGGCTGAACTCCGGCCCCTCCAGGTATTCCTCCACGATGGCCCGCCCCGAGCGGGAGTGCCCGTGGGCGTCCGCCAGGGCTTCCGTCAATTGAGCCTCGTCCCGGACCAGGCGGCAGCCCCGGGCGCCCATGTTGTCCACGGGTTTGACCACCAGCGGGAACGCCAGATCGGACGGCAGGCCTCCCGGGGAGGCCCCCCGTTCCAGGACCGCGAAGCGGGGGCTGGGGACCCCCGCGGCGGAGAACACGGAGCGCATCCGGGACTTGTCGCTGGCGTCCAGGGCGGTCTCGAAGGGTATGCCGGGCAGGCCGAGCCGTTCGGCCACCCAGGCCACGGAGGCGGAAAAGTCCGTGCCCGCGGTCATCACACCGTCCAGGCCGCCGTTCTCCCGGAGCCTCCGGGCCGCGGCCTCCAGGGCCGGGCGGTCCTTGAGGTCCACGTGCACGAACTCGTCCGCGTATTCTACCCCGACGGCCCCGTCGTTTCCGTCCGCGGCGACCACCCGCCAGCCCCGCTCCTTGGCGATCCGCAGGGCGGGTATCTGCATGATCCCCGCCCCCAGGATGAATATCGTCCGCACTCAGTCCTCCTGCCCGGGGTTCCGCATCCGCCGGGCGTAGCATTCGAAGGTGTCCCCCAGCCCCAGGATCCTCGAGGCGGCTCCCGAGAGGCCGGCCAGCCCCGGCCCTCCCAGGCCCCCGGGGAAGCGCTCCGGGTGGTGCCCGGTCACGCGGATACGTTCTACCCGGAAACCGTAGCCCCTGAGAATCCCCGCGGCGGCCCGGGGTTCCCAGATCGTGACGTGGTCGTCCGGGCTGCGGTCGAAGAAGCCCGCCGGATCGGACAGGGCGGAGATTCCTCCCCCCGAGGGGGTGGAAAAGGCCAGGACGCCCCCGGGGCGGACCAGGGACGCCGCCGCCTGGAGGACCTCCCCCAGCCGGTCAAAGTGCTCGATCACGTACCATAGGGAAAGACAGTCCACCGGTCCCGCCAGGGAAGCCCGGACCTCGGGGTCCAGGAAATCCCCCGCAGCCGCGGGCAGTCCCAGCTCCGCCCGCACATAGGCCGCCGCGGATTCCGCGATGTCCAGTCCCCGGGCGTCCCAGCCCCTCCGGGACGCCTCCGCCAGGAAGGCCCCGTAGGCGCAGCCCACGTCCAGGACCGACCGGCGCCCGCCGCCCCTGTCCTCCGGCAGGAGGCGTTCCAGGATATCAAGCCGGGCCGCCGCGAAGGCCTTCAGGGCCGGAAAATCCTCCAGGTAGGTCCGGCCGTACTGCCTCTTGTACTCCTCGAAGAAGTAGGATTCCCCGTAGGGATTCTCCCCGCCTTCGAACAGCTCCCGGTAGACCATTCCGCAGGAACCGCACCGGAAGCAGGTCTTCCGGGGGTACCGGGCCAGGGCCGAGCGCTCCGGGGCGCCGCAGACGGGGCAGGTTCCCGGGGCTCCCGGCTTCAGGGCCGCAAGGCGGCCGGCCAGGGATTCCTCCCGCTCCGGGGCCGCCGCGGCAGCGGCGGCGGCCAGGGCGGGAGGGTCCGCCAGGAGGGCGGCGAAGGCCCGGGGATCGGGACGGCGGATCCCCGCGGTCGGGAAGCCGGCCTTCCGGGAAAGCCGGGCATGGTAGGGGCCCGGGTTGACCAGGATCACCGCGCATCGGGCCCAGGCGGCTTCGAAGGCCGTCAGGCCGAACTGGGTGACCACGAGGTCGTAGGAAGCCAGGGATTCCTTGAGGTTCCCGACGGGCTCCAGGAGGGTCACGCCCGGGGGCACCGCGTCCACCCCGTCCCGGAGCGCCCCGGACAGGAGGGTCAGGGATTCGGGGAGGAAAAACCCTCCCTCGACCAGGATCCTCGCGACCGCGGGCCCCAGGTTCCGGGAGTCCTCGCCGCCGAAGGTGATGAGGACCCGGTCGAGCCTCTCCGGATAGGAGTCCCGCCTCCGCCCGGGCAGATGCAGGAAGCCCCGGGATTCCAGGTTGGGCTTAAGCCCCCGGGACGGACGGCCCGGCCGGGGGAGGATGTCCACCCGGAAGGACGCGGAGGAGGAGGCGGGGCCGCCCTCGTCCAGGGCCGCCGTCGGGGCCAGGGAGCGCCAGGAGAGTTCCTCAGCCGCGGATGTGCTGCGCAGGTCCAGGATTACGAAATCCGGCCCCGCGACCCGGGCGGCTTCCAGGGTCCGCAGAATGCGAAGGCCCCGCACCCGCTCGGGGAAGGCCCGCTCCACCTCCGCGGAGGACCACGAGCCGGGCCCCGGATCCGAGGGCAGGAAGACCGCGGCGGAGGATCCGGGGGTCACGTCGAGCTCCCGGGCCAGGATCAGGCTGCGGACAAGGTGCCCGGAGCCGTTGCCCCGGGCGACGGAAGGAACGAAGAGAAAGACGGGCACGGCGGCTAGGCCCTCCCGCCGGGCCCGAGCAGCCAGCGTACCAGGAGGTCCGAGGGCGGGTCGAAGCCGCAGGCTCCGGCGGCGGTCCGGACCGCCTCGTAGTCCTCCCGGGTGTCCACGGTCACCCGGGCCTCCGGCGCCCGGAAGGATAGGGGGGCCTCGGGACGGTGGATCCGGAACCGGTCCGGCCGGCGGTAGAGGAAGGGGCAGACGTGCTCACGTTCGTAGGGATCCGAGGATTCCTCCTCCCCGGCCAGGAGGGCGGAAGCCCGGACGACCTCGACCCCGAAACCCAGGGGCAGGCCCCGGTAGGCCGCGTAGTCGGATTCGGGGGTTTCCGGGTCCGCCAGGAGCTCCGCGGCCGCCTCGGGACTGACGAAGGGATTGTCCCCCGTGGCCCGGACCACCCGGGCCAGCCCGAACTCCCGGATGGCCCCGCAGTACCGCCCGAGGACGTCGTCCTCGGACCCGACGAAGACCTTCCATCCCAGGGCCTCCGCGAGGGGGCCCAGTTCGGCGGCGCTCCGGGGCTCCGTGGCCAGGACCCGCACGTCCGCGGGCACCCGGGAAAGCCGGCGCAGGGAGGATTCCAGCAGGCTTCCGTCCCCGAAGGGCAGGAGAGCCTTCCGGGGAAGACGGGTGGAACCCAGACGGGCCTGGAGGACGACTCCGGTCATGGGGTCAGGGGCTCCCAGAGGTCCACCACGCTCCGGGGGTCGACTCGGAACCGGTAGCGGTTGACCTTGACCCATTCCCGGGCGGCCCGGAACTCGGCGGCCGCGGGGAAGGGATTCCGGGAAGCCCGGAACAGGTACGGCAGGAAGGCGGACAGGGGCAGCATCCCTCCGTCTTCCCGGACCCGCACCGCGAGGTTCTTGAGGTGGAAGCGGCGGTAGGAGGTCCCCGGGGTGGTGTCCTCCGGGGGCGGACTGCCCTCGTAACTCATCCGCAGGGCCTGGGCCATGCGGATCTCCTCCCCCCAGAGCCAGGCCCGGAACCCGAAATCCATCTTCTGCCACCAGGAGTCCGGGATGGTGCCGTCGTAGCCCCCGGTCCGGATGAATTTCTCCCGGGAGTAGATGCCGCAGCCGTCGAAGG
The DNA here is from genome assembly GCA_041306765.1 of Spirochaetota bacterium. Taxonomy (GTDB): domain Bacteria; phylum Spirochaetota; class Spirochaetia; order Treponematales; family UBA12059; genus JAAYUR01. The sequence goes on from JBFZER010000295.1 coordinate 4,658, forward strand.
GAAACAGGGTCTTGTCGCCGTCCCGCTGGGGGGAAAAGGCGAGCACCCGGAGGCTGGAGCGTTCGAAGGCCGGGGCCAGCTGGGTGGGGGCCGGGTCGCCCTCCCGGCCGGACAGGAAGGGGGCCGTGCACAGGCAGTCCTGTTCCGAAAGGCGCTCGAAGAAGCGGCTGGAAAGGGCCGCCGTCGAGAGCCGCTGGTCGTTCCAGAGCACGAAGACGAAGGGCCCGCAGGATTCCCGCATCCCCAGGTTGATGCGCTCCCCCGGGGTGATCTCCTCCTTGAGGAAGAGGAAGCGGACCTGGGGGAAACGCCCGGAGAGGGACTCCACGTCGGGGGTTTCCGGCCCGGATTCGATGGAGAGGATGGACTCGAACCCGACCCTCTCCAGGTCCGCCAGGAGCTGGGCCCGGTAGAGCCGGCTGCCCCGGTTCAGGAGCACCACCGAGACCGGAAGCCCCTCCGGGCAGGCCCTGCCCTTGAGCCCCCCCACGACGGTATAGGGGACGGGGCGGTCGTTAAGCGTTGTAGGTATGGTACTCATCGCACCGCCCGCAGATCCCGGGGTAGTCCCGCTGTACATGGCGCCGGAACCAGGTCTCGCCCCGGGCCCACAGGGCGGCCAGGCCCTCCTGGAAGACGTTGCCCAGGATCTCGGCCCCCTCGGGCATGCCCGGGGCCCAGCACTCCCGGCAGGGGGGCACGGACCCGTCCAGGAGCACGCTCACGTCCCGGGCGAGGTGCCAGCAGGGCCTGCGGTCCAGGGGGGAGAGATCCGACACCGCCCGGTCCGGGAGGGTTCCGCAGAAGGAGTCGTATTTCTGGATGATCACGTTCTCCGTCCGGGTCTTCCACCCCCGGTAGAAGTCCTCCAGGCGCTCCTCGTTCTCCTTCATCCGTACCGCCTGCACGTGCACCCGCCCCGGGAAGAGCCGCAGCAGGGACTCGACCCGGGCCCGGGCTTCCTCGAAGCCCGGCCCTCGGAGGCGGGCGTAGGCCCCGGGATCCGTCTCGTCCAGGGAAACGATCCAGTCCATGCGGCCGTCCGCCAGGGAAGCGGCCTTTTCCAGGACCTCCTCCGCCCACCCAACCCCGCTGGTCTCCACGATGAGGGACAGCCCCTCGTGCCGAAGGGTGGACTTCACCAGGGCCGGAAAATCCGGGTGCCCCGAGGGCTCGCCCCAGAGGGACAGGTCGATCACGGCGTCCCCGCAGAAATCCGCGGCCTCGTCCATCAGCCGTGCGTAGCGTTCGACGGGCATGAAATCCCGCCGGGCCAGGATATCCCCCCCGAAGCGGGGATACGGACAGTAGGAACAGGCCTGGGGACAGCCCCCGACCACCTGCACCGAGAGGAAGGCCGG
>JBFZER010000296.1:0-13184 GCA_041306765.1 Spirochaetota bacterium
CGTCAAGGTACAGATTGTCGTACAGATTCCTCGGGAAGGCCAGGGTAAGGATGCCGGAAAAACCCGTGGAGGCGGCGATCCGGAATTTCGAGTCCCGGGGCAGGAAGAGATAGGCTCCTGCGCCCAGCCGGAGTTCGTTGTGGAGCACGGGGATGGAGCCGGGGGTGAAGGTGTACTGAAGCCACAGGGAGTCCGCGGCGCGGAGGAAGAGGGCGTCTTCCGCCAGGAAGTGGCGGTACTCCGCCTGGGCTCCCAGGAGCCGGGTGGTCGATATCCCCAGGGAGAGCATGCGTTTCGCCCGGGGCATGAGGGGCGGAAGTTCGAGGACTTCGTCCTCGGCGTCGGGGCGGAATACGGAGACGCGGGGCCAGAAGCCTTCCTTGCTTGCGGTCACGACCACGGGGTCCCCGGCTCGGAAGGCCGTGAAGGGAGCCAGAAGCGTTCCGTCCTCGATCTCCCCGGCCTCCCGGGCGCCCTCGCCGGTGCCGAAGGATATCCGGGCGCCCCGGTCCGGGGAGGAAAACCGCAGTCGGTATTCCAGGGGCAGACCGGGTATGACCCGGGCCCTCTGCTTCCAGGCGTCCCGGGCCGCGGCCGCTGCCGACTGGTCCAGGAGGGGCAGGGCGGAAAGACCCGGGAAGGCGCCCTGGGAATCGGAGGCTATGAGGGCGCCGTCCAGGCCGTCGTAGACCGAGGCCCGCCACACCAGGCGGCGCCCGTCGATCTCGCAGCGGGCGATCGCGGACCAGCGGACCTTGGCGGAGGCGGAGAGTCTTTCGGCAAGGTCCGCGTCGCTTGCCGAGGCGTCCTGCGCCCCGGCGTGGGCCTCGGCTCGGAAACCGGCTGCGGCCAGCTCGCGGAGCAGGGCGGCGGCCAGGGGCTCCGCGAAGGGTGCCGCTTCCGGGTTTGTCCATACCGAGACCACGGCCACCACGGGCCGCAGGGGTTCCCGGGAATCTGCATCCTGGGCCGGAGCTACCGGAAGGGCGACTCCGAATAACAGAGCCGCCAGGAGAAACGCGCGGACTGCGGACGACACGATTCGGGTGCTCATTTTTCGTGCAGGACCTCGGTGCCGTCCCATGCCGCGGGAGGCGGAGACTTCCGATAGGCATCGCAGCGCTCGGCCATGAAGGTGGAGGCGTAGTCCTCGGGTCCCAGGATGGCCGTGACCTCCCGGAAGGTCCGGGCCGCTTCCTCGAACTTTCGAGAGTAATAGAACTCCATGCCGTTCTGGTGGAGGGGCCAGGCCCGGGATTCCGCCTCCGAGAGAACCTTTCGGACCGTGAAGATCCGAACCCCGATGGTCTTGCCCTTGACCGCGATCTTGTCGATCTGACGGCAGGGTAGGACGTCCCGGACCTTCATCCAGGTGCTCTCGGAGATCAGGATGGGCTGGCGGTAGGTCTTGGTCTGTCCTTCCAGCCGGGAGGCCAGGTTCACGGAGTCTCCGATGACGGTATAGTTCATCTTCTTGTCGCAGCCGATGTTGCCCACCGTCACGACTCCGTAGTTGATGCCGATCCCCGTGTTGAAGGGAGGTTTGCCGCGCTCGACCTGCTGGGCGTTGAAAACTTCCAGCGCCTCGACCATGCCCAGCCCGGCCGTCACGGCCTTGAGAGCGTCGTCGTCGTGCTTAACCGGCGCGCCGAAGACGGCCATGATCGCGTCCCCGATGTACTTGTCGACGAAGCCCCCTTGGGCGTCGATGATGTCCACCATCACGTCGAAGTAGCGGTTCAGGGAGGACACCAGGTCGTCGGGGCGCATGCTTTCGGAGATGGTGGTGAACCCCCGGATATCGGAGAACAGGATGGGCAGGACCCGGTTGTCTCCGACCAGGGCCTGCTCGGGGTTGCCCAGGACCTCGTCCAGGACGTGCTTGGGGACGTAGAGCTGGAAGACGTTCTTGGTCTTCCGTTCCCGGGTCTCGGCGACCTTGGCGGAGAGGGCGTAGCGCTTGATGTTCTCGTAGGCCTTGCCCAGCTCCTCCAGCATGATGTTGAAGGTGTGGGAGAGCTGTCCGATCTCGTCCTTGTACTCCACGGGCACCCGCTCGGACATGTCCCCGGAGTCGATGATCTTCCGCATGGCCCCGGCCACCACGGTCAGGGGGCCCGTGAGGTAGCGCACGAAGATCAGGAGGAGGATGGTCGCGATGACCAGGGATGCGGCCAGGATGGCGAAGGTTGCCCGGGTGATGGTCTCCACGTCTCCGTAGAAGGCGGAGCGCTCCTCGGTGATGAGCACGTACCATCCGAAGGGTCCGAAGGGGAAGCCCGAGGCGACCCGGTCCGCACCGCCCAGGGTCACCGTCAGGAAGCCCCGGGCGCCCCGGGCATGCAGTTCGACAGCCCGGGCGGTTTCCTCCGGCGACAGCTCCACGGCGGAGGTCCGGAAGGGGACGGACCCGTCCGCCCCGAGCCCGAGTATCAGCTCGGTCTGGCTGCGAAGGATGGATACCGCGAAGGACTCGACCCCCGCCTTGGCCGCCGCCATCATGTCCGGACGGTCCGCGACCCCGTTCTCCACCAGGAGGTTCCACTGACTCTCGGCGTACTTCTCCAGCTCCGAAGCCTTGAAGTCCAGGAAATCCGTAGCCACCCGGGTTACGGCACGGGCCGCGACGAAATACGAGGACATGCCCGCCAGGACGATGGCCACCAGGAGTATGGGCAGGACGACCAGGACGATCTTTACGCGGATGCTCACGATACTACTATACATGCAGTATCGCGGAGGTCAAGGGCGAGCCCGGAATTACAGGGTTAAATTCTTGCGGGAATGGAAAATGAAGAGGTCCGAGGCTTCAAGCCCCGGACCTCGGTGGAATCCGGACCGCGGTATCTTCCCGCCCGTCCGTGCGGCGCACCGGAAATGCCGGACTACCTCGGGGCTATCGTCCCCGGGTCCCGTACAGGAATCGGAAATAATCCAGGTCCGTGGACAGGGTCTTGTTGAACTTGGGAAGGGTCTGCTTGTAGGACTCCAGGGCGCGCCAGAAGGAGAAGAAGCCCGGATCCCTGCTGTAGGTGTCCGCGTAGATCTGGGTGGCTTCCGCGTCCGCCTTGCCCTTGATGGTTTCCGACTCCGTATAGGCGGCGGAGAGGATGGACCGCTGCTCGTTCTCCAGCTTGCCCAGCCACTCGGCCTTCTTGCCCTCCCCGAAGCTTCGGAACGCCTGGGCGATCTGGTTGCGCTCGCTGATCATGCGGTTATAAACGCTTTCGGTGAGCTCATCGGAGTACTTGATCTGCCGGATTTGAACGTCCAGGATCTCCATGCCGTACTCGGGGGTGAGTTCCCGGGAAAGGGCCAGCATCTCCTGGGCCAGGGCCCGCCGGCCCTTGGAGATGGACTCGTGGGAAACCTCTACCTGGGTCAGCTGTCCCAGGGCTTCGGATCCCGCGGCGTCCCCGGTCTCGAAGCTTTCGGAACTCCGGGTCTGCTGGATGGCGTTGGAGTTGCGGACAGCCTCCCTCAGGTAATTCTGGGTGATGATGGTGCGCACAGCGGAGTCGATGACGTTGTCCAGCCTTGCGTAGGCACCGTCGATGGAAGACACCGAGGCGTAGAATTTGGCGGGATCCGAAATCCGCCAGCGGGCGGTAGTGTCCACCCAGATGAATTGCTTTTCCAGGGTGGGTATGCGCTGGGGTTCGCCGTCCCAGGACAGGATTTTCTTGGGGTAGACGACTATGTTGTCCACGAAGGGGGTTTTCAGTTTGAGGCCCGCGTCCCTCTCGATGGAAACGATCTGACCGAACCGGACGACCGCGGCCTGTTCGCCCTCGTTCACCACGTAGAAGGGGCCGGCGGCGACGAGCACCACGACCAGGAGGACCAGGATCACGAGGATGGTGATAAGCTTTTTCATCATTGACCTCCCCCGCCCAGGGCCTTGAAGGGAATGAAGTTGCCCAGTTCCTTGTCGATCAGCTCGACCGAGGTTTCGCCCTCGAAGACCTGCTCGATCATCTCGAAGTACAGCCGTTCCCGGGTGACTTCCGGAGCCTTGCGGTACTCCGCGTAAACCGACGAGAATCGGGCGACGTCGCCCCGGGCCTTGTTCACCCGCTCCGTGGCGTAGCCCCGGGCAATCTGGATCAACTGGTCCGCCTGGCCCCGGGCCTTCGGGATCTGCTGGTTGTAGGCTTCCTTGCCCTCGTTTATCAGACGGTTCATGTCCTGGATGGCCTTGTTGACGTCCTCGAAGGCCTGCTGGACTCCCTTGGGGGGTACGATGTTCTGGAGCTTGACCGCGATGATCTTGACGCCCATGTCATAACCCGAAAGGGTCTCGTTCATGATTTCCAGGCACGCGGTCTCGATCGCCGTGCGCTGGGGTCCCAGGACGTTGAGGATGGTGCGGTCGCCCACAAGCATGTTCATCGCGGATCGGGAGATGTCCCGGATTGTCCGTATGCGCTCCGAGGAGGAGAAGTTGAAAAGCCAGGCCTTGGGATCCGTGATCCGGTACTGGATGATCCATTCAACGTCCACGATGTTGAGGTCCCCGGTGAGCATCGTCGCTTCCTCAGGATATTCCTGGGAAGAATAGACGGTCTGGAGTCCCGCACGGTCCGTGCGGTACCCGAACTCCTCTACCTGCACGACCTCGGTCCGCACGTTGTAGTTCCGCTGGATTCCGAAGGGTACCTTCCAATGAAGACCCGGTTCGGCCGTACGGGTGTACTGCCCGAAGGTGGTCAACACCGCGCGCTCCGTCGTGTCCACCACGAAAAAGCTCGTGCCCAGGAACGCCGCCGCGGCTACGACCACGGCGACAGCCGCGACCGTTCGCGGTTTCAGGCTCAGACGGAACGGCTCTCGAAATTTTGGGGGCATCCGCACCTCCTGTCGAATTCAGGGCTCGCACGCGGCCCGGAACCCTCAAGGATACAGGGTACTGACGAAACGGGCGGGGTTCAAGGAGGAATCACCCCCGGGGGGGCGGAAAGCAGGATTTTCGGTCCGAAACGCTCCCGGAGACGAAGTGCCGTGTCTTCGGGAACGGGCGCGGTCACCGTCGGCGGAGCGTCTGCGTCGAAATCCCGGGGGAAATCCAAGCGGTAGGCATGGAGGATGTATCCCTGAGCTTCGGTCCCCCCTCCGTATTTCACGTCCCCCGCCAGGGGGCGTCCCCGCAGGGCGGCCTGGGCCCGGATCTGATGGGTCAGGCCCGTGAGGATGCGGATATCCGCCAGGGTGAAGGAACCGTTCGCGGCTATGGGATCCACCAGGGTGACGGCCTTGCGGTGCGCCGAGAGGGAGGAGCGAATGGTGCGCCTCTGCTTGGAGAGGCGTTCCAGGCTGTCCACCCAGTGATCCTTGCGGTCCAGGCGGCCCCGGAGGACCGCAAGGTAGCGTTTATCCAGGGCCCTGTCCTGGAGGGCGGAGCTGAACGCACGGGCCCCCCGGAGGGTCTTGGATGCGACCAGAATTCCTGTAGTGTTCCGGTCGAGCCGGTGGAGGGGGGCGGGAACGAAGGACAGGGATTTGCCCGCTACCCGGGAAAGGTAGGAGAGCACGGCCTCGTCCAGACCTCCCGGGCCGTGGGAGAGGACCCCCCGGGGTTTGTTGAGGAATAGAAGGTCCTCGGTCTCCAGGATCAGAAGTCGGGACAGGTCGGGGAGGTCCTCCGCTGGGATGGCGGGCAAGCCCTCCGGAGGAACCGCGGCGGATGCCGCGAAGGAGAGGTTGGAGAAGGCGAAGGAGTCGCCCTCACGGACTCGTTCCGCCGGCAGCGGTTTCCGGCCGTTCAGCCGTACGGAACCGGTCCGGAGGGCCTTGAAGACGGCGGAAAGCGGTACGTCGCCCAGCAGTCGCCGGACGACGCGATCCACGCGCTTGCCGTCGTCGTCTCGTCCGGCGATGAAGCTGTCGCGAAGGGCCATGCTCCATCCTACGCGTTGTATCAAAATGAGTCAAGGAAAAGTCTGCGATCCCGGCTGCAGCCTTGACAATACGTCCCCGGTGGGGGAAATTAACCGAATGCAGGGGACGCCTATCGGATCGGGGGGGCTGCAGGATCTCCTGCGCAATCCCGTATTCCTTTCCGCGGCCGTAAGTCTCTTTACGGCCCAATTCATCAAAGCCGTCATCGGGTTGTCCCGGAACAAGGTTAGGTCCCTTCGGGAGATCGTCGAGACCTTGCTCTGGAGGACGGGCGGAATGCCCTCCAGCCACAGCGCCCTCGTAGTGGCCATGACCACCGCCATCGCCCTGACGGAAGGCACCCATACCAGCGTTTTCACCCTTTCCCTGTTCTTTTCCATGATCGTGATCCGGGACGCCCTGGGAGTCCGCAGGGCCGCGGGCATGCAGGCCCGGGCGATCAACGCCATTCAGCAGGATCTGGAGGGCAGGCTGGACATCCCCGTCCGGCCGGTGAAGGAAATACACGGGCATACCTTTCCGCAGGTCCTGGTCGGATGCCTGCTGGGTTTCTTCTTCTCCCTCGCGTTCTGCACGCTGTGATGCGGTGAGATGACGCGCCTCCCTTCGCTGGTATCGGGTAAACCGTACCGAACCCTTCCGCCCTTGGCGGCAGCCCTGCTCCTGGCCTTGGTTTCCTATCTAAGTCTCCCTCCGGAACACCGGGGTCTGGGTTCCTGGAGAGGCTGGAGCATGATCCTGGTACGGGAAGGCCCGGGGCTGCAGGAGGTGGTCTCGGCGTTGGAAGGTTCCGGGGTATCCCCCGTCTGGTCCGAAGTTTCGCAAACCGTATACCTTACGGATTTCGTGACGGCCCGGAGGATCCCTCTGGAGGATGCCCTCCGGAGGGTCCTGCCCGAGGATCCCCGCCGTACCCCGTGGCTGGACCGGCTTTCAGAGTATTTCAGGGCCGCTGGCGACGGAACGGAATGGAGCATCCTCTATGTTCCATCCGCCAAGGCGGCCCGCGCCCTTCGGGTACTGTCCCGGGACCCGGAAACTTCCGGCCGGGTGTCCCCGGAGAAGGCCCGCGTCAGAAGCTTCGGGTTCCTGTGGTTTCCGGGGATCTGCCTTGTCGCATTCCTCGCGACCCGGTCCCGGAAAGCCTGCCCCTTCGTCCTGGCTGCGGCGATCCCCTGGCTTCCCCTGTGGTTTTCCGGCCGGCCGTCCGCGGCCCTCGCGGGGATCTGGGGGTATCTCGTGCTGGCGAGCCTCGGGATGGAATGCGAGCGCGAGCCCGGTCGAATCCTGGGGGTCTGGTCCCGGGATGCCGCCCGACGGGTTCTGCCGGGCGGCATCGTGTTCGCCCTGCTTTCGGTAACCGACGCGAGGTCCCTTCCCGCCTGCCTGGTCTCGATACTTTCCGCGGGGTTCCTCGTGATCTCTCTCGAAAACCACTACCTGCGGAGGGCCGGACGATACCTGCATCGAGTTTTCCTGGGTCCGTCCCTGGATCCGTTCAAGCAGCGGAGGGACCGGGACGAGCGTTGGAGCCGCCGGCTCCTCGCGGCCCTCGCGGCCTCCGGGATCGCCCTGGGGGGCCAGGGGCTGTTCAACCTGTTCCCGTCCGCGTACAGCCGCGGTGAACCGGGCACCCTGAGCCTTCCGGTCCCCGGGCCGTCCGCCGGGAAGTCCCTGGACGCGGAAGCCGTGGAGCGGATTCTCCGGACCCGGTCAGGGCCGGACCTGCCGAACCTTGCGGATGCTGTCGCCCACCGGGCTTATCAGGAAGCCCTGCCGTATTCCAGGATAGGTACCCGGGAATACGGCAGCCTGGCCCCCGTCGTGCTGGATCGATTCAGCCCCGACGGTTCGGCGGTCATCCGTGTCCGGGAAACCGCCCTGGAGTTCGACGACCCCTGGGTACGGGCGGCGCTGGGGGAAGAGGCAGGCGCCGGCATCGGGGCGGTTCTTGCCGGCCAGCCAGGGATTTCGACGGCGGCGGTTCGTCCCGCGAACCGGATTCGGCCGCCCCGAAGCCTTGCGTTAAAGGATGTTTTCTTTTATATAATCCTTCTTGCACCCGGCGCATTCGGCGCGGTACGTCCGGTCCGGCGTCGAAAACCCACTTTCGGGGGGATCGTCCGGGGCGTTTCAAGGAGATGAACCTCATTCGCACCTTCAAATATGGCGGCATCACGATTCCTCCCCGGAAATTGGAGGTGGAATACCCCGTGGCCACGGCCTTCCTTCCCTCGGACGCGATCGTGCCCCTGCGACAGCATTCAGGAGCCCCGGCCCGGCGCATCGTGGAGATCGGGGACTCTATACGGGAAGGCCAGCTCGTGGGAAAGGCTTCGGGAGCGGGCTCCTCGAACGTCCATTCGCCGATACCCGGAGTTGTCAAAGGGATACGGCGGGTGCCCGACTTGATGGGCGGCCAGGTCGACGCGCTCTCGATAGCCCTGGAAGGATCCTTCGAGCGCCTGGGCAGAAAAACGGAGATTTTTCCCTGGAAAAGCCTCTCCAAGCACCAGATCCTCCGGGCGATCGCGGACAAGGGTGTCGTGGACGACGACGGCTCAGGCTCCCCCCTGTTCGATCGCCTGCACGATCCCAAGGGGGTCCGGGAGTCCTGCATCCTGGTCATCAACTGTCTTGAAAGCGATCCCTGGAACGCCTCCGCTTCGACGATCCTGACCGAGCGCGCGGAGCCGATCCGGGAGGGCATCTCCATCCTCCAGAGGGTTCTGTCGCCCTCCCGGACGGTGCTCGCCCTGGACGACGCGGAGTCCCGCTTTTTCTCCGCGGCGGGGAAGGCGGCGCCCGGCGAGGAATCGTTCCCGGCGGAATCGATGCTGCTTGAGCCGCGGTATCCCCAGGATCTCCCGGCGCTGCTGAAGGAGGCGATCTCGGGAAGGAAACCAATGCCCGAGGAGACCATCGTGGTTTCGGTCACCACCGTCGCTTCGGTCTACGATGCGGTGGTGCTCAACAAGCCCCAGGTGGAGAGATACGTCACGGTTTCGGGGGACGCTCTGAAGTCGCCCGGCATTCTCCGCGCCCGGATCGGAACCTCCATCGGCGAACTCCTTGAGGAGTGCGGCGGCTTCAGCGCACCCCCGGAAAGCATTGTCCTGAACGGCCCGTTCCGCGGGAGCGCCGTGGCTGATCTGGATTTTCCCATCCTGAAGACCACGAAATCCATCGTGGCCCTGACCGTGGCGGAAACCCGAAGGTGCCGCACGACGGCCTGCCTCCGCTGCGGAAGGTGCGTCCTGGGATGCCCCGTACGGCTGGATCCGTCCCGGCTGTACAAGTGCATCGTGCGGGGGAACCTGAAGGAGGCCGTATCCGAAGGGCTCCGGGCCTGTACGGAATGTGGAACCTGCGCCTACCTGTGCCCGTCCCGCCTCCCCCTGGTCCAGGCGTTTTCCATGGCCCGAAGGGAAGCGATTCGGACGGGAATCTCCGCCGAAGGGAGGACTGCTTGAGCTCAAAAGGCCAGGGACTCCTGGTTTCTTCCGCTCCTTTCGTACACGTCCGGGAGTCCACGGCCACCCTGGTGCTGTTGATCCTGATCTGCCTGGTTCCATCCCTGGCCTGGGCGGTCTTCCTGTTCGGATGGAACGTGCTGCTGATCGTCGGCGTTTCCGCGGCTTCCGCCATGGCCGCGGAAGGATCCTTGAACATGTTGCGGAAACGAAACACCCTGGCGGACGGCACCGCGCTTCTGACCGGGGTGCTCATCGGCTTCTCCATGCCCCCCGCCGTGCCCCTGTACATCCCGATCCTATCCTCGATCTTCGCGATCGGCGTTGTGAAATGGTCCTTCGGGGGCTTGGGAGCCAACTGGATGAATCCCGCCATGGCGGGAGTGGTGTTCGCCCATATCAACTGGCCCGGAGCCCTGGCGAGCTGGAAAGCTCCCCGGTTCCTGACGGGAGTAGACGGCGTGACCTCTGTTACGCCCCTCGGTCTGCTCAGAAACGCCTCGCAGCACTCCGAGGGCCTGCCCATGGACCTCCTCCGGGAGGCCGGATACAGGATCACCGATCTCGACAGGGCCATCACCGGCCGACTGAACCAGGGACTTCTCTCGAGCCTGGGGGCCCGGATTCCCGAGGGGTACATGGATCTTGCTCTCGGAATCCGCCCCGGATCCATCGGGGAGATGGCGGGCCTTTTATTGTTGGTCGGTTCCCTCATCCTCCTGGCGCGAAGGGCCGTGCGCTGGGAGATACCGGCCGCATGCGCCCTTTCCTTCGGCTTGCTCATCCGGTTTTTCGGCACGGGTTCGGAACCGCTCCTGTCGGGGGATGTACTGTTCGCGTTTTTCACGGGCAGCTTCCTGCTGGTGAATTTTTTCTGCGCGACGGATCCCGTGACCTCCCCCATGTCCCGGTTCGGCCTTGTCCTGTACGGAACCGGAATCGGCTCGCTCATATTCCTGTTCCGGCGCTTCGGGGCCGGATCCGAGGGAACCGCCTACGCCGTCATCATCATGAACTGCCTCGTATCCATGCTGGACTCGGCGTTGCCGGCAGCAGGATTCCGGAATCGCCTTCTCCGCACCCCGGGAGGCCATCGATGAACAGCGTCCTGAAGGAACGGGCGGCGGAGACGGCTGCGGCGGCCGCCCTGGTAGCCCTGCTGTCCGCCGCCCTGGCCCTTGGAGCGATGGTTCTTGACCGCGTCGAGTCCGATCGGCTGGCCGCCCGCTTTTCCGACATGGCCCCGGGAGTCGTGGTTCCCGCCGGCACGGAACTTCTGGCAACCCCGATATCCGCGCATGCAGCGATGCCGGTGCGCAGGGCCTTCCGGCTGTCGACCCGGGACGGGAGGATGGCCGGAACCGGCATCGCGGTGACCGTCGAAGGCACCGACTGGAGCGCTGAAATTCTGATCCTGACGGACGAGCGCGGCAGGATCAGGACCTCCGCCCTTCGGGACGGAGCCTCCGGAGTGCGCGCCGAAGAGCTCGCCGTCTACCTCCGGGGCCTGGAAAAGAACTCGTCCGGAGGGCTGGGACCTTCCGCGGACCTTCGGGGACTCGAGTTCGCAGTCCAGTCCGCCATGGCTGCCGCCGTTCGCATCGCCCGGAACGGGAAGGAGGCCTCGAAATGACCCGGACTATACGAAGATACCCCTCCGCGAACCCCCTGCTGTACATCGTGACGGGGCTTTGCCCGGTGCTGATCCCTTCGTTCACCTTGCAGAACGGCATGATCCTGGGATTCGGGGTGGCCGTCCACGCAATCGTCCTGGCCGCCCTGGTACCCGTGCTTTCCCGGCTGACCAGCGACTCCTTGAGATATTACCTGGCCCTGGCCGTCTCAGGACTTGTCGCGACGCTCTACGGACTGGGGATACGGGCTGTTTTCCCCGCCGAATCCTTCGGCCTCTCGCCGTTTTTGGCCTTGCTGGCGCTGAACTGCTTCGGGCTTTCCGTGCTGCGCGCGTCCCTGCGGCAGGAAGGACTGGATCGGTTGCCAGAGTACGCCCGCTCCGCCGCGATCCTGCTCCTGTCGTGGATGGTGTTCGCGGCGATACGGGAACTCCTGGGCTCCGGCATGATAACCCTTTACAGCAGGGAGTCCGCCGCCGCGGTTCTCGACCTGCGGTCCATAGTGAAGTACCCCATCCGGATGGCCCTGCTTCCCTCCGGAGCCTTCCTGCTCCTGGGGTATGGATCCGCGCTTTACAGGTTGCGCGCGAAGCAAAAGCAAGGAATGAAGCCATGACCTACCTCGGAATCGTTTTTACTTTCGTTTTCGGCGGCAACGTACTGTTCCGCTTCGGCGCCGGCACCTGTGCCTGCTCCTCCGGCCGTCGGGAGGGAGGAAGCTGGGCCGCGTTTCTCGCCTTGGGCACGATCAGCCTTGTATCAGCGGCTCTGCATTCTTCCATTATGCGGTACGCCCTGTATCCCCTCGGGCTGGAGGCTCTGGAGCCTCTTTCCTATGTACTCCTGGTCGCTACCCTGCTGTACGCCCTCACCTCCGCCCTCGCATCCGGCGCCGGCGGCTTCCTCGCGGAAGCGGGCAGGCTCGCCAAAGAGCAGGTCTTCAGCTGCGTGGTATACGCCGCCTCGCTTTCGGCCGCCCGGGGAGGCTTTACGATCGCCCAGGCCGCTGCCGCGGGTTTTGCCGCCGCCCTGGGCTGGTGGTGCGCCGTCGTCCTGTTGAGCCGCATCATGGCTCGGCTGGAACTTGAAGACGTGCCGTCCTCCTTGAGCGGCATGCCCCTGAGGTTCCTGTCCGCGGGACTCATGGCCATGGCCGTTTCCGGAATCGATCGGATCCTGGTCTCCAGGATCGCGGGGTAGCCGTGCGCACGGACATCCTGTTCGCGGTTTTCGGAGCCTCCTTCGCCACGTTCGCCGCGGGGTCGTATATCCTCGCCTCCCTGAAACGCCCTCGCGTGGATTCCCTCTCCGCCGGCCTGCTCTCCTGCCTGCCCGCCTGGGACTGCGGTCTATGCGGCCAGAAGGACTGCAGGGCCTTCGCGCGCGCTCTTGCCCAGGGGCCGACGGATTGCCGGTGCCTGCCCGGAGGGGAAGGGGTCGAAACCAGGCTCTCCGCGGTCCTGGGCAGGGCCCCGTATCGGAAAAGAAGCGGCAAGGCCCTGGCCGTCGTCGCCTGCGCGGGGGATTCCCGCTCGGTTCGCCCCTCTTTCGAGTACGCGGGATTCCGGGATTGCGCCGCCGCGGCGAGCCTGTACGGCGGGCCCCGTGCCTGCGGTTCCGGGTGTCTCGGGTATGGATCCTGCATCCCATCCTGTCCGAATGATGCGATCACCGTGAAGAACGGCCTTGCCGAGATACGCCCGGAGCTCTGCGACGGGTGCGGAGCCTGCGTTTCCGCGTGTCCGACCGGGGTTATCCGGATGCTTCCCCGCAGGGATGCCTGGTACGTGGCCTGTTCCTCCACCGCGCCCGGACAGGTGAAGGAGGATTCCTGCCCAGCCTCCTGCACAGCCTGCGGGGCCTGCGCCCGGCGGTCTGCGGGCAGCGAGTTCACCCTGCGGAACAACCTGGCCGTGCCCTCTTCGAACGTCACCGGGAACTGGGCGGCGATCGCGGATGACTGTCCCACGAAGGTGATCCGGAGCCAGGGCAGAGAAAAAAAGGACGGCGGATCTTACGGATCGAAGGACGGTGGATTATAATCCCAGCCAGTCCCCGACCTCGGAACCTCGCGTTCGGATAAAGGATGTCGTCCAGATGAGAAAAACTCATCTCGTATTGGGCAGCTACAACCACCTCCCGGAGGGAACCGAGGAATCCGTATTCGAGGAAACCTACC
>JBFZER010000297.1:0-4644 GCA_041306765.1 Spirochaetota bacterium
TCGGCCGCCGAATAAAAAAAGCGGTTCCCGTTTCCGGAAACCGCTTCTCGGGCAACGCGGACTCGAACCGCGGACCCCGAGTCCCCCAGACTCGTACGCTAACCACCTGCGCTATTGCCCGTCGCGCCATCGGGCGCCCGAAAAATCTACCATGGACCTTCCCGCAGGGTCAAGGGCGAGGGGGACTGCGGGAGGGTCGCCGGGCCGGTTCCGGCGGAATCGGGCCGATCGAAACACGCGAAGTAGGAATCCGCGTCCAGGCAGGGGTGGATGCCCGGCCGGGTCAGGGCAAAGTCATACCGCACCGGGTCCTCGGGCCGCAAGCGCCGGAAGGCCTCGGTGGCCTCAAGGGCCGCGTTCAGATCGTCGGCCCGGCGGCTCAGCAATCCCAGGCGGCGGCAGGCGGCCCCCATGTGGGTGTCGATGGGCACAACCAGGCGGGAGGGGCTGATCCCCGTCCAACCGCCGGGGTCCACGGCGTCCCGCCGGACCATCCAGCGCAGGTACAGGAAAAGGCGCTTGCAGGCGGAGCCCCGGCTCGGGCGGGGAAGAAGGTTGTCTCTCCAGGGAGGCTTGCCGGGAGGCCGGGACCAGCGAGGCCCGGCAAGGTCCTCCAGAGCGCGGGCGAAGCGGTCCGCCCCGGCGGCCACGGTGGCATCGGCGGGATCGTCGCCGGCCAGGAAAAGAGCCTCCAGGGATCCGTACGTCCTCCGGGCGTTCCGGATGGCGGAAAGGAGGGCGGCAAGGTCCTCTTCCCCGAAGAATCGGTACCGGAAGCCGGAGAGGAGCCCGGAAAGTTCCTCGTCGCCCAACAACCCGAGGGCGGCGGCGGGGCGGGATCCCAGGGGGGCCAGGACCTCCCGGGCGGCCCGGACGATCAGGGGGGCGGAGCCCAGGGCCAGGCAGGCGGCGGCCAGACCCGCGACTTCCCGGTCCGCGGGATCGGAGAACTCCCGCGCCACAGCCAGGGGATCGGGATCGATCAGCTCCGGTCGGGCCAGTTCGGCGTAGGCGGTTTCCAGGAAGGCGTACAGATCCGGGGTCCGGGGATCGGCAGGGGCCGGGGCGGCCCCGGGGGCAGGGCTCAGGGGGCCAGGCCCAATCGGATGAGCTCTTCCCGGCGGCGGGCCAGGCCGGGGTCGTCGGGTGCCACCGCCAGGGCCTGGCGGAGGTAGAACCGGGCCTTCTGGGCGTCCTTCTGGCGGATGTAGATGTCGTACATGGCCGTCAGGGCTTCCAGGTTCTGCACGTTCTCCACCAGGCTGGAACGCAGGGAGTTGAGGGCCGCCTCGTCGTTGGGTTGGACCAGGCTCTGGAGGTAGTAGAGGCCCGAGCGGAACCGGGCCGAGCCCTTTTCCGTCAGGGCGCGGGCGATGAGGTCCCGGGCGCCGGCTCCGTCCTTCCGGTCGATCAGGGAGCGGATGTAGGCGATCCGGGCATCCTCGGAGTCCGGGGAGGCGGCGCGCCATTCGGAGGCCACCCGGAAGGCGTCCTCGATCTTGCCTGCCGCGCGGTAGACCTGGTGCATGGTCGCCCGGTCCTTGTACTCGGGGTCCGCGGCCCGGAGTCGTTCCAGGGTGGCCAGGGCGGCGGTCCAGTCCCTCCGCCGAACCTCCTCGGCCAGGAGGATGCGCAGGGCCCCGGCATCCGCGGGATTTCCGGCCAGGACCCGGCCGGCCATGAGATAGGCTTCCCCCCGCTCGGCGGCGGTGCCCTGGGCCAGGATGCGGGCCGCGGCCAGGAGAGTCTCCGCGTCGTCGGGATATATCGAGAGGAGCTTGCGGAAGTACCGCAGGGCCTCGTCCTTGCTGCGGGATCCTTCCCAGGCCACCCGTCCCCGAAGGAAGAGGTAGCGGCGGTCCGCGGCGTCCACCTCTCCGTAGGCGTCCAGAAGGGGTGAGGCCTGGCGGTAGTCCCCGGCCCGCACGAGCATGTCCGCCCGCACCAGGAGGATCCGGGAATCCAGGGGGTCCTCCCGGAGCACCCGGAGAACGAAGGGGCCGGCCTCGTCGTAGCGCCCCGAATCGTAGAGG
The DNA here is from genome assembly GCA_041306765.1 of Spirochaetota bacterium. Taxonomy (GTDB): domain Bacteria; phylum Spirochaetota; class Spirochaetia; order Treponematales; family UBA12059; genus JAAYUR01. The sequence continues at coordinate 2,034 of JBFZER010000297.1, forward strand.
GCCAGGGCCATGAGGCGCACCCAGCCGAAGCTGTCCCCGAAGGCGGATTTGGAGGCCGAAAGGATTTCCACGGCCTCTTTCGGCCGGCCGAGGGCTATCAGGGTGCGGGCGGCGCCGTACAGGGCGGGGTAACAGTCCGGGGCGGAGACGAAGGCAGAGACGTATCGGGCCTGGGCGGCCGCCGCGTCTCCCGCCCGTTCGGCGATCACGCCCCGGAGGTACTCCGCCAGGGGGGACTCGATCCGGGACTGCCCCAGAAAATCCAGGGCCAGGGCGGCGGCCCGGGAGGTTTCCTTGGAATCCCCCCGGAAGAGGGCGGAAGCGAGGGCCAGGAGTTCCAGGGGCTCCGCCCCGTCCCGGGGCGTGCCGATCCGTCCGGTCCGGGCGTCCGCGAAGGCCCGGGCCCAGGGATGTCCGGGAGGAGGATCCGGCGCCACCGGCGCGGTCCCCAGGGTTTCGGGATAGGCCATTCGGCCCAACTCCACGGCGTACCACCGGTACAGGGCGGCGTCGGAGGGCGGAAGGTTCCGCTCGGCCTCCACAAGTTCCTGGACCCGGGCAAGAGAGCTGGGGGTTCCCAGGGCCAGCCGGGCTTCGATGTCCGCCTTGACCGCTGAGGTCTGGTCGGACCGGCCCTGCATGGCCAGCGCGGTCCCGGAGTCCGGAGGGGTCGGGGTCGAAACGCAGGAGGCCAGGAACAGGGACACGGCGAGGACTCCGGCCGAAAGCGCCGCTACCGGGATTGGGGACGGCCGGAAGGCTCTCATCGGCCGGGCCTCTCCGGGGACCGGGAGAACCGGGCCCGGTTGTAGAAATACAGGACCAGGAGCACCAAGCCCGGGGCGATCAGGAACACGGGCCACCATTCCGAGAAAAAACGGCGGAATGAGAACCGGATGACGTCGAAGGAGAAGAGGGAGAACAAGCCGCCCAGGAACATGAAGGAGAGGGCCGGGACGAGGTACGCCGCCCGGGGTCCGCGGTATCTGCGCCAGCCCGGGACCAGGCTGGAAAGCCCGAGGACGACCATGAACAGGGGCCAGTACCAGGAAAGGGGCCACCCCAGGAAGCCCCGCACCAGGAGGAGCGCGGCGGAGAGCACGAAGGCCGTTCCCGCGAACAGCCAGGCCGAGGCGAGGGAGCGCGTAGCCCCGAGGTAGAGGATCGCGCTCCCCGCGGCGGCGATCCCCATGGGCCAGAGCCGGGAAGGCCCGGGCATGGCTCCCGTGGTCAGGAACAGAAGGGCCGTGCCTCCCAGGACCAGGACGATGGCCAGGGCGAAGATGGAGTCTCTCGGGGGTTTGGTCCGGCTTCCGCTCATACGTATAGGAGTATAGCCCCGGCGCCCGTTCTTGCCAACGCCGAGACGCCCGTGCTAGGCTTTTTCCATGTTCACCCGCTTCGCCGCGATCGCCTGCGCGGCCGCCGCCCTGGTCCTGACCGCCTGCGGAGGCCCCCGGGAGCCCGAGCCCCGGACCGGACGACCCGCCTCCGGCGACGTCGAAGCCGCCCGGGAACTCCAGGAACTCTACGCCCTCCTCGAAGACCCGGGCCTGCGGGGGGAGGAACGGTTCGCGGTGGTCCAGACCATCTCGGACGCCTACCTCCGGATCCAGGACTACGGCCGCCTGGTATACTTCCTGACCGGAGTCGTGGAGAGGGACGCATCCGATCCCTACGCCGCCCACTACCTCTTCACCGTGGCCTACGCATACCTGCAGACCGGGGCCCGGGAAGTGGCGGCCCTCTATTTCGACCGGATCGTCAAGAACCACCCGGACCTCATCCTCAAGGGCGAGTCCATCCACAAGGCCTGTCTGGAGCGCCTCCTGGAGCTGGCTCCCTCCCCGGTGCGCCGCATCGACTACCGCCGGGAACTCATCGCCCGGTTCCCGGACTCCATAGATCTCGGCGCCGCCTGGTTCCTCCTGGGCAAGGAGTACGAGCGCGTCGGGGACTGGGACGCCGCCCTGGCGGCCTACCAGAAGTACCTGCCCCACTTCGGGTCCTCCATCCCCGGGTACCCGGACGCGTTCCAGTACGCCCGCACCCTCATCGAGTTCGCCAATTCCCCCAAGGATTGGACCTTCGAGAGCCTGGACGACCTGGTGGGCGGGGTCCAGGCCGCCCTGGCCCAGGGCAGTCCCCGCACCCTCCAGCGGCTCCGCGCCAAGGTCGGGTTCTTCGCCATGTCCTGGCAGCAGGACCAGACGGAGGGGAACAGCCAGGTGCTCTTCGACTTCTCGGAGTTCATGACCGGCAGCCGCATCTTCTCCGCCCCCTCCCTCGATCCCGGCTCCAACGCCCGGGAAGCCTTCCTCCGCACCTGGGGCTGGTCCGAGCGCATCGCAACCTGGTACCTCTACTTCCGCAAGATCAACTTCCCCTCGGATCCCGAGATCCACGGCCGCTGGGAGTGGGCGGGGATATTCTTCGGGGAGAAGCTGAATTGACCCTGCCGCGGACCGGCCGTTCCCGGGCCGCCGCGGCCGCCCTCTGGCTGCTCTCGACGGCGGCGGTCTGCGCCTCGGAGGGCATGCCGGGCCCCGCCCCCCTTCCCCCGGTACAGCCCGGTCTTCCCGACCCCGCGCCGATCCCCCGCCCGGCTCCA
>JBFZER010000298.1:0-3940 GCA_041306765.1 Spirochaetota bacterium
GGCTACCTGGCATCCGCGGTCCTGAGCGTCCGCAGGCTCCTCAATCCCCGGGCCTTCCTCTTCGTGACCGCCTCCGCGCCCGTCTCGGAAGCTCTGGCGGCGCTGGTGCCCGAAAGCCTGGCGGAATCCCCCTCGGGATTCGACGACCCCCCGGCCGCCTTCATCGGGAGCGTCTACGACCCCGGACTGGTCCAGCGGGGCGCGGCGGACCTGGTCCTGGACGCCTTCCTGGGTTAGGACGCCTCTACCGGTTCCCGGCAGGCAGCCCGCCGGCCTCGAAGAAGGCGTCCAGGGCCAGCGCCGCTCCTCCCAGGGCGGGCAGGTCGGGGTCCAGCCCGGAGCGCCGTATCTCGCAGGGCCGTCCGGTCGATTCCACCCTCGAGGCGATCCGGTCGAGAAGCCCTCTGGACCGGAAGGGCGTGCCGTACAGGGCGACCAGGGAGGGATCCAGAAGCTCGATCGCGTTTCCCAAGGCCCGGGCAAAGCGCCCCGCCAGGAGGGCGTAGGCCTCCGGATCGTCCCGGGCCATGGACTCGAGGATCGCCTCGATGCGGGCGCCTCCGCGTCCTTCCCGGCCCGGGGCGCCCCGTCCGCGCAGGGACCGCAGGGAAACCAGGGATTCCAGGCAGCCGCGCCGGCCGCACATGGGACAGGCCGGGCCGTCGGGCTCCACCAGGGTGTGGCCGATCTCCCCGGCCCGGTTCTGGGCTCCCGCCCAGGGCCGGCCGCCCGCTGCCCAGGCCCCTCCGACGCCGGGGCCGTACTTCACGAACAAGAGGCCCGGCGGAGGGTCCCGGCGGGCCTCGGTGAGGAGGAGTTCCGCCAGGGCCAGGGCCCGCACGTTGTTGTCCACCGCGGACGGGACGCCCAGGGCTTCCGCCAGGGGCCGGGCCAGGGCCACGGGGGCGTCCCAGATCCGGGGCTCCCGGAGGGAGGTTCCCGAATCGGGATCGACCCGGCCGGTCACGCCCAAGCCCGCCCCGACCACCCCGGCGGCATCGGGCGCGGCTCCGTCCAGGATCCCGGATACCGCGCCCAGGACCGCCCGGGACAGCCGGGCGCCGGGATCCGCATCCTTCCCCGGCCCCGCGCCGGAGTCTTCCCCGGGGGACGGAAGCTCCCGCACCGCCCGGACCTCGCCGGCCAGGTCGGTGACCAGGACCTGGACCCGGTCCGACTCCACGCCCACGCCTACCAGAGCGCCGGCCTCGGGCCGTATGCGGAGGAATACCTTCCTGCGGCCCGCCTTCCCCGCAGCTGCGGAGGAGCCCGCCTCCACCAAAAGTCCCTCGTCCAGCATCTCCCCCGAGAGGATGGTGACCGAGGCCCGGGAAAGCCCCAGGGCGCCGGCCAGGTCGTTTCGGGCCATCGCTCCCTGGCTGTGGACCAGCCGGAGTATGCCCGCCCGGTTGCGTTTGCGGAGATCGGCGGCGGAGAGGCCCCGGGGGGTCCCGGCCCCGGAGGATCGCCCTGGAGTTGTCCCGATGATCATGTGCCCCCGTACTTGCGCGGTTCCGCGTTGCGTGCTAGGATTGGTTAAAGACTTTAACATATAGGGGCTGAAATGGCAACGAAAGACGGAAAACTTTTCCACGCCCGGGACAGCCGGGCCGTCCTGCGGGAGATCTTCAACCGGCGGGATTCGAACCTGGAGTTCCTTTCCCTGGCGGAGCTCGAGATCTCGGACGCCCGTTCCACCAGCCTCTGCCACAAGCGCGAGGAGACCCTGGCCTTCAACCTGGCCGGCCCCGCTTCGGTCTTCGTGGAGGGGACCGAGTACAAGATGGAGCATTACGACGTGCTCTACATCCCCCGGGGGGCCGAGTACGCCGTGGAGGCTGGCTCCGAACCGGCGCATCTCTACCTCTACCGGGCCCTGGCGGAAACCGTCCATCCCGTCCAGCTTCGGCGCTGGAAGGAGCTCAAGGACGATCCGTCCCGGATCCGCATCCTGACCCGCAAGAAGGTCCACCTCATGTTCGACGTGGCGGAGAAGGCGGACAAGTTCATGGCCGGGTACACCTTCTACGAGGACCGATCCCGGGCCTGGCCCCCCCACAACCACACGGACCAGGAGGAGTGCTACTCCTTCATCGAGGGCTCCGGGGCCATGCAGGTCTACGAGGACGACGAGAAGCTCACCTTCGTGAAGGGCGTCGAGGTCGGCAGCCACGTGACCATCCCCCTCCTGAACTACCACCCCGTCTTCAGCCACGAGGAGCCCCTCTGCTTCATCTGGTGCATAGCCGGGGAGCGCTACTGGGTGGGGGACAAGAACAAGTCCTTCATGGACGGCAGCGCCAAGAAGGTGACGACATGATATCCGCCTCTCCTGACCGCCCCGCATCCCCGGAGGAACTGGTCGAGCTGACCAAACGCGCTCGTTCCGTCCGGCGGGCCTGCCTCGAGTCCATCGCCGCCCTCGGGATCGGCCACGTCGGCGGCTCCATGTCCGTGGTGGAGACCCTGGCTATCCTGTACTTCCGCCACATGCGGCTGGATACCGGCGACTCCAAGTCCCCGGACCGCGACCGCGTCGTCCTGTCCAACGGCCACGCGGGCCCCGCCCTCTACGCGGCCCTGGCGGAAAAGGGCTACCTGGCGAGGGAACTGCTTTCCACCCTGAACAAGGGGGGAACCTCCCTGCCCAGCCACGCGGACCGCCGCCGCACCCCCGGGGTGGACATGAGCACCGGCTCCCTGGGCCAGGGCTTTTCCGCCGCCTGCGGGATCGCCCTGGGGCTCCGGATGGACGGGAAGCGCGCGGACGGCACGATCCGGCGCTGCTGGACGATCATCGGGGACGGGGAGAGCGACGAGGGCCAGGTCTGGGAAGCCGCCGCCTTCGCGGCCCACTACCGGCTCTCGAACCTCATCGCCTTCACGGACGCCAACCGCTTCCAGATCGACGGGGCCACGGAATCCGTGATGCACCTGAGGGACCTTTCGGCCAAGTGGTCCGCCTTCGGATGGAGGACCTTCCGGACCGACGGCCACGACCTGGCCTCCCTGGACCGGGCGATCCTTTCGGCCTGCTCCCCGGATCCCGAGGCGGACGCCGAGGGGCGGGGCCGGCCTTCCATGGTCATCCTGGACACGATCAAGGCAAGGGGCGTCCCCGCCCTGGAGGGGAAGGCGGAAAGCCACAACGCGCCCTTCGGGCCGGCCGACCTGGCCGCCGCCCTCGCGGCGATGGACAAGGAGGCCCTCCGTGGCTGACCGAGAGATGCGGGCGGTCTACGCCCAGACCCTGACGACCCTGGCGGCCTCGGATTCGCGGATCTGCGTGGTGGAAGCCGACCTGGCCCGGGCTACGGGCACGGGACCCTTCGCCAAGGCCTATCCGGACCGGTTCTTCAACGTGGGGGTGGCGGAGGCCAACCTGGTCGGCGTGGCCTCGGGCCTTTCCGCCGCGGGCAAGCGCCCCTTCGCGGCGACCTTCGGCTGTTTCGCCAGCCGCCGGGCCTACGACCAGTTCTTCCTGTCCGCCAACTACGCGGGCCTGGAGGTGGTCCTGGTGGGAACGGACCCCGGGGTGACCGCGGCCTTCAACGGCGGGACCCACATGCCCTTCGAGGACCTGGCCCTGATGCGGGCCGTGCCAAGCCTGGCGATCGTGGAACCCTCGGACCCGGTCTCCCTGGAGGCCGCCGTCCGCCTGGCCCTGGAACGGAAGGGCTGCACCTACCTCCGGCTCCAGCGGAAGCCCGCGCCGGAGATCTACGGCGCCGGGGAACCCTTCGAGTTCGGGGCGTCCAAGCTCCTGCGGCCCGGGAAGGACGTGGTCCTGGCGGCCCTGGGGGCCCTGATGGTCGGGGAAGCCCGGAAGGCCGCCGACAGCCTGGCCTCGGAAGGAATCGACGCCGCGGTCCTGGACGTCTTCACCCTGGCCCCCCTGGACCGCGCCCAGGTCCTGGACCTGGCCCGGAAGACGGGCCGG
>JBFZER010000299.1:0-2996 GCA_041306765.1 Spirochaetota bacterium
CCCCACGGCGGACGTCTCCGTCGTGGACCTGACGTTCCGGGCCGCCCGGGATACCTCCATCGAGGAGATCGACGGCCTGCTCAAGAAGGCCAGCCAGACCTACCTGAAGGATATCCTGGGATACGCGGACGAAGAACTCGTTTCCACGGACTTCATCCACGACCCCCGCTCTTCCATCTACGACAGCCTGGCCACCCTCCCGAACAACCTCCCCGGGGCGACGCGCTTCTTCAAGGTCGTCAGCTGGTACGACAACGAGTGGGGCTACTCCAACCGCGTCATCGACATGCTCAAATACATGGCGGGTATGAAGTGAGAATCCGGGGCGCGGACCGGATCGGTTCCGCGCCCTGTTCCTTTTGGAGAACCCCATGATCAAGACGATCAAGGATGTCAACGTAACGGGAAAGCGGATCGTCATGCGCGTGGACTTCAACGTCCCCATGAAGGACGGGAAGGTCCAGGACGACACCCGCATTACCGCATCCCTTCCCACGATCCGATACTGCCTGGAGCAGGGCGCCAGGAGCCTCGTCCTCATGAGCCATCTGGGAGACCCCAAGAAGGATTCCAAGAAGGCCAAGGAGAAGGCGGAGAAGGACGGCAAGCCCTGGGACGAGGAGAAGTACCTGGCGGGCAAGCACAGGATGCGCCCCGTGGCGGAGCACTTCGCGTCGGTGCTGGGAAGGCCCGTCGTCTTCGCGGGAGAGGATTCCTGCTACGGGAAGAAGGCCCTCATCGAATCCCAGCCGGACGGCGCGGTGGTCATGCTGGAAAACACCCGGTTCCACAAGGAGGAGACCAGCGAGGATCCGGCGGAGCGGGACAAGCTCGCCCGGGAGCTGGCCACCTACGGCGAGATATTCGTGAACGACGCCTTCGGCACGGCCCATCGGGACCACGCCTCCACGGCCAGCGTCTCCAAGTTCCTGCCCGTCTCCGTGGGCGGCTTCCTGATGGCCAAGGAGGTCGAGTACCTGGAGCCCATGGTGGCGAACCCGCCCAAACCCATGGTGGCCGTCATCGGGGGGGCGAAGGTCTCCTCCAAGATCGCGGTGCTCGAGAGCCTCCTCAAGAACGCCCGGGCCCTGGTGATCGGGGGCGGCATGGCCTATACCTTCCTCCGGGCCCTGGGCAAGAAGACCGGGAAGTCCCTGGTGGAGGAGGACATGATCCCCACCGCCCGGTCCATCCTGGACTCCGCGGCCTCCAAGGGCGTGGAGATCGTACTGCCCCTGGATCATGTGTGCGCAGCCGCCTTCGACGCCTCCTCGGCGCCCGTCGCCGTGGACGGCCTGGACATCCCGGACGGGCTCATGGGCATGGACGTGGGACCGAAGACCCTCGGAAAGTACGCCAAGGTTCTGGCCTCGGCCAAGAGCATCGTCTGGAACGGCCCCGTGGGGGTCTTCGAGTTCGAGGCGTTCTCCGGGGGCACCGGCGAGGTGGCCAGGCTCGTGGCCCAGGCGACCGGGCGGGGGGCCGTCACCGTCGTGGGGGGAGGCGATTCCGTGGCCGCGGTGAACAAATTCGGCCTGGCCGACAAGATGAGCCATGTCTCCACGGGGGGGGGCGCGAGCCTCGAACTCCTGGAGGGGAAGAAGCTTCCGGGCATCGAGGTCTGCAGGAAGTGATTTCCTCGGGAGAGCACCGGGCCGCCGGCGGGAATCGTCGGCGGCCTCTCCATATCCAGCAATTCAAGGAGATTCCAATGCGTTCCTATTACATGGCCGGAAACTGGAAGATGCACAAGACGGTCGGAGAGTCCGTGGCACTGGCGAAGTCCCTGGCAGCCGCCCTGGCGGACTGCGGGGAACGGGTCATGATAGCCCCGGCGTTCACCTCCCTGGCCGCGGTATCCGAGGCGATCCGGGGCACGAAATTGATCCTGGGCGCCCAGAACATGGCCGCCGAGGAGCAGGGAGCCCATACGGGGGAGGTGTCGGTCCTCATGCTCAAGGACCTGGGCGTACGGGCCGTCATCCTGGGGCATTCCGAGCGCCGCCATACCTACGGCGAGTCGGACGACCTGGTGAACCGGAAGGTCCGCCTGTCTCTGGCCCACGGCCTGGATCCCATCCTCTGCGTAGGGGAGACCCTCGAGGAACGGGAGGCCGGACGCCTGGAACAGGTCGTCGGAACCCAGCTCCGGGAAGGCCTCAGGGGGGTTTCCCCGGAGGATTTCACCCGGGTCACCGTGGCCTACGAGCCGGTCTGGGCCATCGGGACCGGGAAGACCGCCACCCCCGAAGACGCGGATTCGGTGCACGCCTTCTGCCGGAAGGTGCTCGCGGGGCTCTACGGCGAGGCCGCGGCCAAGTCCGCCTGCATCCAGTACGGCGGTTCGGTCAAGCCGGACAACGCGGCGGCCCTCATGGCCATGCAGAACATCGACGGCGCCCTGGTGGGCGGGGCCAGCCTGAAACCCGAGACCTTCGTTCCGATTGCCAAGTTCCGGTAGGACCGGCGCTTACCTATTGATCACGAGGGCGGTACGCTGTATGATGCCTTGCCCCGAAAGGGACACGCGGCGGGCGGGAGTCCGCCGGCCGCGGAATCCGTCAACGGAGTCTAATCCATGGGTCTGTTAAGTATCATCCTTCTGGTGTTCTTCATCATCGTCTCCGTGCTCCTGGTGCTCCTGGTGATCGTCCAGGACTCGGACGGGGACGACCTCGGCGGCATCTTCTCCGGAGGAAGCTCCTCCGCCTTTGGTTCCCGGGCTACCAACGTGGTCGTGAAGTTCACGTATGTCCTGGGAGGGCTATTCTTCGTCTTCGCCTTCAGCCTGGCCCTCCTCAACCGCACGCAGATCGGATCCGTCGAAGCCGCGGCCCTCCGCAAGGCAGGCGAGACCACGACCGAGTGGTGGTCCGCGGAAAGCCAGGCGGAAGCCCCGCTCCCCGGGTCCGAAGGGGCCCAGGGACAGCTGACGCCCCCACAGGACCAACCGGTCCCGCCTTCCCAGAACTCCGGCAACTGACATCCGGGGCCGT
>JBFZER010000300.1:0-13733 GCA_041306765.1 Spirochaetota bacterium
CAGGCAGTTGGTGGTGCAGGAGGCGTTGGATACGACGTGGTGCTTCCCGGGATCGTAGTCCTTCTCGTTCACGCCGATGACGAAGGTCTTGATCGGCTTCTCCTCGCTCTTGCTCTTGGCGGGGGCGGAAACGATGACCTTCTTCGCGCCGGCGTCCAGGTGGCCGTAGGCCTTCTCGTCGGTGAACAGCCCCGTGGACTCGATCACGTACTCGACGCCCAGCTTGGCCCAGGGAAGGTTCTTGAGCTCCTTCTCGGCCATGACGCACTTGATCTCGTGGCCGTTCACCACCAGGACATCCGCCTCGGCCAGTGTGGAATCGCTCTTCTTGGCGGAGATCTCCGCCTTCATCCGGCCCTGCACGGAATCGTACTTCAGCTGGTAGGCGAAATACTCTGCGTCCGTGGAGATATCCACCACGGCGACGACGTCGATCTTGCCCTTCCCGAGCAGACCCTGGTCCACGATGGACTGGAATACGAGTCTTCCGATGCGCCCGAATCCGTTGATCGCTACCTTCATGATTCCTCCTGGGGGACTATCTATAATTCCGGATAGAAACGATATCGATCCGGACTGGCCGCGTCAATCGGCGGTCGCGGAATACTCTTCCAAGTATCCATAAAATGTAGTAAATTTGCCATCTATTCAGCCGATAAAAAGAGTGTCGGTGGCATTCCATAGTTCCCCTCCCAGTTTACTATGGCGTGTCCCGGCACCTTCACAGGGCGGGCCGGTCGAAAGACCGGCCTTTTTTTCACAGTTCCCCGTACAGCTTCTCTATCCTCCGGTTCAGCTTCTCGAGGTCCGCCGAAATCCTTCCGGAGCCTTTGAAGTCCCGGGCCCGGAAAGCGGCCGCCGCCCGGGCTTCCAGGTCCGCTTTCTCCGCCTCCAGGGCATGGATCCGGTCCTCGACGGACACCCCCGCCGCGGGCTGGCGTCGCGCGGGGACGGTCGGCCGGCTCCGGGGAGTCCCCGGAGATTTCCCGGCCGGACCCGTCCTCCCCTCCCCTCCACCGGCCTTCAGGCTCCTTCCCCGGCCTTCCAGCCCCCGGCCGGCGTGCGCGCGTACGGAACCCAGGTCCCTCCAGAATTCGGCAAAGCTTCCCTCGTAGGGCACGAAGACGCCGTCATCGAGAAGGACCACCCGGTCCACGACCTTCTCCAGGAAGTACCGGTCGTGGGATACCGCGAGGATGGTACCCGGATACTCCGCGAGGCCTTCCTCCACGGCCTCGCAGCCGGGGATGTCCAGGTGGTTCGTGGGCTCGTCCAGGATGAGGAGGTTCGCCTTCAGGTGCACGGCCCGGGCCAGCTGGAGACGGTTCAGCTCCCCGCCGGACAGGGTGTCGATGGGACGGTCCAGGTCCTCGGGTTTGAACAGGAAACGCTTCAGGAGCTTCCAGGCCTCCTCCCGCCGGGCATCCAGGGCCTCGAACTCCTCCATTACAGTGCGCCCCGGGCGGAACACGGCGCGGTCCTGGGCGCAGTACCCGACCCGCATGCTCGGACCGATCCGGAGGACACCGTCGTCCCAGTTCCCCTTCTCCACCAGGTCCGTGAGGAAGGTCGTCTTTCCGGAGCCGTTCCTGCCTACGATGGCGACCCGTTCGCCCGTCAGGACGTCCAGGGACGCGGAGTCGAACAGGGTCCGGTCCCCGAAGGACTTCGAGTATCCCCGCACGTCCAGGGCGATGTCCGAGCGGGATTCGGCGTCCCGGAAGGCGAGGTCGATGCGGCGGCCGTCCAGGACCGGCTTTTCCGTGGCGGCTTCCTTCTCCCGGGCCAGCTGGCTCCGGCGGGCCCGGAGGCGCTTCCCCCAGGCCGGGTCGGGCCGGGCCCGGGCGATCTGCTCGAACCTGCGGACCAGCTCCGTCAGGCGCTCGATCCTCTTCCGGTCCGCCTGCCAGTCCTCCCCCTGGCCCGCAGCGCGCCGGAGCTTTTCCAGGCGGTAGGCGGAGTACCCCCCCGCGAACTCGGACAGGCGGCCTTGCTCCAGCTCGAGCACCCGGTCCGCCACCCGGTCGATGAGCCAGCGGTTGTGGGATACCAGGAGGACGGCCTTCGGAAGGCCTTTCAAAAAATCCTCGAGCCAGGAAAGGCCCCAGAAATCCAGATGGTTTCCCGGTTCGTCCAGTACGAGGAGGTCCGGGTTCGTCATCAGGGCCTTGACCAGGGCCAGAACGTTGCGCTCCCCGCCGGACAGCCGGGCCGCCTCGCGGTCCGCGGTTCCGGCCAGGCCCGCCCGTTCCAGCCAACGCGAGGCCTCGCTCTCCGCCTCGTCGCCGTTGCGCTCGTCATAGGCTTCCCGGAGCGCGCCGTATACCCCCAGGAGGGCGTCGAGGGCGTTGCCCGAGGCCCCCGCCAGCTCCCCTTCGAGCCTCCCGAGCTCGGCGCGGGCCGCGAGGGTTTCCTCCATGAGCCAGTCCCCTGCCGAGACGCCCTCGGGCGGCTCGACATGCTGGGGGACATACCCCACCCGCAGACGGGGAGCCCGTACGACGGAGCCCCGGTAATCATCGTCCCTGCCCAGGAGGATGCGCACCAGGGTGGTCTTTCCGGCCCCGTTGCGGCCCACCAGGGCGGTCTTGGACCCCGGCTCCAGGGCAAGGGATACGGAGGAAAGCACGAGGTCCCCGCTGAAATCCTTGCGGATGTTCCTGCATTCGATAAGCGGCATGATCGTTCCTGTTCGGGGTCGAGGTCTCGACCCAAGGCCTAAAAAAAACCGCGCGTCCGTCTCAGGGCGGCCGCGCGGTTCCATTTGCTGAAGATTATATCAAATATCTCCAACCTCTGCAGCGGGCACACCTATCCTGTGGAACAGGACGCCTCCCGCGGAGCGGACGGACAGGACGGACGTCAATACGGACGAATCGGACATGGCCTCACTGTATACCGAGCCCGCAGGGGTGTCAATCGCAGTCCTCCGGGCGGCGGCACGGCATACCGCGGACCGGTGGCAGCGACCGGGGCCGATGGATTCGGCCTTGCGCGGATAGCTACACGCATGTATAGTCTTTCCATGGACCTATCCGAAAAACTGGCTGTCCTGGCCGCGGGAGCCCGGTACGACGCGTCCTGCGCCTCCAGCGGGTCGAACCGATCCTCCGCCGCGGGAGGAGCCTGCACGCCCGCGGGCATCTGCCATTCCTGGACCGGCGACGGCCGCTGCGTCTCCCTGCTCAAGGTCCTGTACTCCAACGCCTGCCGCCTCGATTGCGCCTACTGCCCGAACCGGGCGAGCGCGGACCTGCGGCGGGCCGCCTTTACCGTCGACGAGCTGGTGCGGATCACCAAGGATTTCTATCGACGAAACTATGTGGAGGGGCTCTTCCTGTCCTCGGGGGTCTTCGCGGATCCCGACATCGTCATGGACAAGCTGACCGAGGTGGCCCGGCGGCTCCGTCGGGACGAGGGGTTCGGGGGCTACATCCACCTCAAGGCGATACCCGGATCGGGGGAGAGGTCCCTCCGGGAGGCGGGGCTCTGGGCGGACCGGCTCTCCGCGAACCTGGAGCTTCCGACCGCGGACAGCCTGGCCGCCCTGGCCCCCGAAAAGGACGGCCGGGAGATACTCGGAGCCATGCGATACCTCTCGGAGGAGATGAAGGAAGCCGGCGGCCTCCCGGGCCGGAGGGGATCGGCCGCCTTCGCCCCTGCGGGACAGAGCACCCAGATCATCATCGGGGCCTCCCCGGAACCCGATCGAACGGTTCTCCGCCTGGCGTCGGGGCTGTATCGAAGGATGGGCCTCCGCCGGGTCTACTACTCCGCCTTCGTTTCCGTCAACCGTGACCCCCGGCTTCCCGCCGGCACCCCTCCCCTGCTCCGGGAGCACCGGCTGTACCAGGCGGACTGGCTCCTGCGGTTCTACGGGTACTCCGTGGACGAGCTCGTGGACGAGTCCGAGCCGGACCTGGACGCGGACCTGGATCCCAAGACCGCCTGGGCCCTTCGGCACCCGGAAGATTTTCCGGTCGACCTGGCCCGGGCGGACCGGGAGCGGCTCCTGAGGGTGCCCGGGATCGGGGTCATCGGGGCCGCCCGGATCCTCGAGACCCGGAGGACCGGGGGTCTGTCCCTGGAGGTCCTGCCGAAACTCGGCATCGCATGGAAGCGGACCCGGCATTTCGCGACCCTGGGAGGGGCCGGCTCGGGCATGGAGAGGGACCCGGTCCTGCTGCGCGCCCTGCTGGCGGACCCGTCGCCGGGTATCCCGGGCTCCGGCCTCCCGCTGCGCCGAACCGAAGTCTCCCCGCTCCAGCGGGAATTCCGATTCTAGGAGGCCGCCGTGAACCTGCGCGACCGGATCGAACAGACGCTCCTGGCGGTGGATGCGATCCTGGGGAAGCCCGGAGACGCTCCGGAGGCATCCGCCGCCGCGTCCCCGACCGTCCCCCTGCGGGCCGGGTCAAGGGGCCGGCGCCGCCCGCCCCCGGGGTTCGGGCGATCCGGCCAGCTCGAACTGGGACTTGCCCAGGGAAACGCCCCCGCCGACCTCCGGGCCTCCGAGCCGCCGGGCTCGGACGACCGGGGCTCCGGGGGCGCCGGGAACGAAATCCTGCGCCGAGCCCCGGGGTCCCTTCGGGCGGAGCGGGCCCTGCGATCCCTGGGCGGCGACGTCTGGGAATCCTTCGAGTATGCCCTCCGGACCGAGGTGCCCTTGGAGCGGGAAGCCGCGGCCTTCGCCGCTCTGGCCCTCCTCTGCGGCGGCGAGGCCGCGTCGGACCGGTCCCGGCAGGAGGTTCGGGCAGTCCGCTCTGCGGCGTTCAAGACCCGGCGGGAGGTCCATCGGCTTCTCGGTCTCCTGCGCTTCGCCCCGGATGAAGCCGGCGTCTTCACGGCCTGCTGCGAACCCGACAACGATATCCTGGACCTCCTGGCTCCCGCGTTCCTGCGGAGGTTCGGCGCGGAACCGTTCCGCATCCTGGACCTCCGCCGGGGACGGGCCGTGGTTTCCGACGGGCGGATTTCCTTGCCGAAGTCCGCCTGCGAAAGCGTGCCGGACGAGGAGCCCGATCCCGTTGACCTCTGGAGGGTCTATTACCGCGCCGCGGAGAACCCCGCCCGGACGAATCCACGCCTGCGACTCCAGTTCATGCCCCGGCGGTACTGGAAGCATCTTCCTGAGATTGACGCTTGACGTCACATTCGTCCTTATGTTAGGATAGTTAAACAAAGGGATCCACCGATCCCTCCTTTCATTCCAACATTGTTACTTTTATATAACATTCGGAGGGACTATGAGGCTGTCGGAGGCGGAGATCGGCCGGGAGTTCGCGATCCTGGGCGTTCGGATCGCCCGGGAGGTAGGCCGCAGGCTCGCCGACATGGGATTCACCGAAGGCGCCCGGGTCCGCGTAGTGCGGGGAGGCGCCTTCCGCGGTCCCCTCCAGGTCCGGATCCGGGATTACGACGTGCTGCTGCGCCGCTGCGAGGCCGCGGGGATCGAGGTCGAGCCGTCGGAGCCGCCCCCCTCCGAGCGCGCCGTTCAGGATGGAAACAGGGGTCTGCAGCACCGCCGATTCGGAGGGCACGGCCGCGGACGATGGGCCGGTTTCCCGCCCCGCCGCGGGGGGCCGGGAAACCACGTCGCCTGCCCGGACTGCGGAGAAGCCCGCCCCGGGGAGGCCGGTGAATGAGCGCCCTGGCCCCCCGGGTTATCCGTGTCGCCCTTGCGGGCAATCCCAATTCCGGCAAGACCACCCTCTTCAACGCCTTCACGGGGGCCCGCCACAAGGTCGGGAACTACCCGGGGGTCACGGTCGAAAAGCGGGAAGGAGTCCGGGAGCGCGGGAGCCGGTCCTTCCGGTTCATCGACCTTCCGGGGATCTACAGTCTCACCGCATATTCCCTGGACGAGGTCGTGGCCAGAGATTTCATCCTGGAGGAAAGGCCGGACGTCATCGTGGACGTCCTGGATTCCACGAACCTGGAGCGGAACCTGTACCTCTGTCTGCAATTCCAGGAATTCGGCATCCCCGTTATCGGGGCCCTCAACATGAGCGACGAAGCCGCGGCCAAGGGCGTCGAGGTCGACGCGGAGGGACTCGGCAAGGTCCTGGGCATTCCGATGGTCAAGACCGTGGGGCCCAGGGGTATCGGAATCGAGGAACTCCTGGACGCGATCGAAGCCCGGATGGAGGCCGGGGCGCCGGAGTCCCGCATGCCCGGCTACGGCGCGGAACTGGAGGACCGGATCCGCCCCCTCGAGTCGCTCCTGGCCTCGGATCCGGATTTCGCCGGCAGGTACCCCTCCCGCTGGCTTGCGGTCAAGCTCCTGGAGAAGGACGAGCACGCCGGGAAGATCGTCGCCGGCCATCCCCGGCGCCCGGAGATCGAAGACCTGGCGGGCCAGTCGCTTCGCTGGGTGGAACGGCACTTCGGGAAGGACTCCGAGATCGTGGTGGCCGAACAGAGGTACGGCTATATCCGGGGCGCCGTCCGGGAGACCGTCCGAATCGTGAAAAAACCCGATTTTTCCCGGACCGAGGCGATCGACAAGGTCATCATGAACCCCTTCCTGGCCCTCCCTGTCTTCGGGGCCGTCCTCTGGTCCGTGTTCCAGCTGACCTTCCTGGTCGGCGAATATCCCCTAGGCTGGCTGGAGTCATTCTTCGGATGGCTGGGGAAGGCCGCGGAATCCGCGCTGCCCGAGGGAATCCTCCGCTCCCTCGTGGTGGACGGCATCCTGGCGGGGGTCGGCGGCGTCTTCTCCTTCGTACCCCTGATCGTGATCCTCTTCTTCCTCCTGTCCCTGCTGGAGGACGTCGGCTACATGTCCCGGGCGGCCTTCGCTACGGACAAGCTCCTCCATACCTTCGGCCTCCACGGCCAGTCGGTGCTCCCCATGATGCTGGGATTCGGATGCTCCGTGCCCGCCATCATGGCCGCGCGCACCCTGAAGAGCCGCCGGGACCGGGTAGCGACGGTGCTCACGATACCTTTCATGAGCTGCGGAGCGAAACTGCCGGTCTATGTGCTCCTGGCCGGGGCTTTCTTCCCGGACAACGCGGCCAACATGGTCCTGCTCATCTACGCGATCGGCGCAGCCCTGTCCCTCGCCTCCTCCTTGTTCCTCCATCGGACGGTGCTGAGGGGCGAGCCCACCCCCTTCGTGCTGGAGCTGCCCCCCTACCGGGCGCCCACCCTGCAGGGCATCGTATGGCACGTGTGGGACAAGACCTGGCAATACGCGAAGAAGGCCGGAACCGTGATCCTCGCGGCGTCCGTGCTGATCTGGGCCCTCACGAACTTCCCGGCCCGCCTACCCGTTCCGGGCGAGGCGGAAGCACTGGCGGCCCGGCATGCCGCCGACCATCCGGCGGCGGGTCCCGCGGAGGCGGAGGCCTTTGCGGAAACATCCCTGGCCACGGCGGCCCTGGAGCATAGCGCGGCGGGTCGTCTCGGCAAGTTCATCGAGCCGGCGTTCCGACCCCTGGGCTTCGACTGGAGGGTCGGCGTCGCCACCCTGACCGGCTTCGCGGCCAAGGAGGTGGTGGTCTCCACCCTAGGGATACTGTACCGGACGGGCCTGGAGGAAACCGAGGAGAGCGGTTCCCTGCAGTCGGCCCTTCGAGCCGACCCGGGTTTCTCCCCCCTCACGGCCTTCGTCCTGATGCTTTTCACCTTGATCATCCCGCCCTGCTTCGCGGCCCTGGCGGCCCTGCGGTCGGAGCTGGGCTGGGCGTGGCTTGGCTTCGTCGCGGTCTATCTCCTGGCCCTTGGCTGGGGCATCGGATTCGCGGTATTCCAGCTGGGATCGCTGGCGGGGCTCGGGTAGGAGCTCAGGCCCCGACCACAGGGTTGCGGAGGACGCCGATCCCTTCGATCTCGACCTCGCAGACGTCCCCGTCCTTCATGAACAGGGGCGGCTTGCGGGCCATCCCCACCCCCGAGGGGGTGCCGGTCACCAGCACATCCCCCGCCTCCAGGGTCATCACTTCGGATAGGATCGAGATCAGGGCCGCCACGTCGAAGACCATGTCCGAGGTGTTGCCGTCCTGGACGGTCAGGCCGTTCAAACGGGTGCGGATCCGGAGCCCCCGGCCGCCCGGGGGCAGTTCGTCCGGGGTGACCAGGGCGGGTCCGAAGGCGCCGGTTCCGTCGAAATTCTTGCCCACCGTCCACTGGCTGGTGCGCATCTGGAAGTCCCTCACCGAGGCCTCGTTGAAGGCCGAGTAGGCCGCCACGCAGCCCAAAGCCTCCTCCCGGGCAGCCCCCCGGACCCGCCGGCCGATGACCGCGACCAGTTCGGCCTCGTAGTCGAACTGGTCCGAGACGGCCGGCTTCACGAGGGGCCTTCCGTGCCCCACCAGGCAGGAGGGAAAGCGGGCGAACACCGCCGGGTAGTCGGGCAGTTTGAGCCCCGTCTCGGTGGAGTGATCCCGGTAGTTCAGTCCAATGCAGAGGATTTTGGAGGGCCGGGACAGGGGAGGAAGAAACTCGAGGCCCTCGGGGTCCAGGGCGGGGGCGGAGGCCAGACGGGCGCAGGCCGTCCGGAGGTCGGCCCCGCCGGATACGAGGGCATCCAGGTCCCCCGGCCACCCCGGACTTCCCTCCGGAAGGCCCCGCAGGCCTGCGTCGGACAGGACGGCGATTCCCCGGCGTCCGCTCTGCGTGTACATGGCGATCTTCATTCCCGGAGTGTAGCAGGAAACCCCGGGCGCGTCACGGGCCGCCGCGTTGCGGTTCCCGAAGGCGGCGGATATACTTCCGCCATGCTGGACCGACACTTGTTCGCGGACTGGGACGAGCCCCCGGCCGGGATGGACTTCGAGGGCAGCTTCGCGGACATCGTCGGTTCCGCGGCGGCGGGCGTGGAGGCGGTGCGGAAGCGGGAGGATTCGGGGAACCTGCCGAGGGAAGCCGGGGATCCCTTCTGGGAATCCTGCATCGGTCTGTACGTCCGCGCTCCCGCCCTGGTCAACGTTCTGCTCAACTACAAAATCTGCGTGGAGCACGGTCTTCCCCTGCATCCGACGGTCTACTACGATCTCGCCGAAGCCCGGAAATACAACCTCCGCTATCCCCTGGGAGAGCTCGAACGGGCGAACAGCCTTTACCGGGACGGCGTGGAGATGGCCAGGGCGGTAGTCCGGCTGGACCCCGGGATCCGGGAGCTTGCGGAATCCCTCCTGCGCAGGCTTCCCGTCCTGGTCCGGGACTTCGTCTACACCGGAATCCGGGACAAGTATACCTGGAGGGCCTCGGAACCGGCCAAGATCCGGGCCCTGGCGGACAAGATCCGCTCGGGGTGCGAGCCGGACATCCTGGTGGGCGCCGCCCACGGCTCCATCCTTCCCGGGCTCTTCCTGGCGGAATACCTGGACGTCCCCCTCTACTTCGTGCGCTTCAGCATGTTCAAGCGCAAGGACGATGCCCCCATCGTCTCGCTCTCCGACGAGGTGTTCCTATCGGCGTACCGGGACGGCACGGCCGTCCTTTTCGACGAGGACGTGGCCAAGGGAACCACCCTGGAACTCTTCGAACGCCGATTGGCCCCCCTCTTTCCGAACCACCGTACCGCTTCGGTCATCCGGCACTCGGGCGCCTCGATACGCCCGGATTTCACGGCGCGCACCTGGTGGGAGTGACTCCGGCCCTGCCCTTCAGTCCCGGGAGGCCGGCTTGCGCTTGGCGAGCCCCAGGATCAAGGCCGCCTCTTCCACGCTCTGGGCCGAGAGCAGGTCCGCTCTCCGGATCTCGTCGTTCAGCAGGGCCGCCGCGGATGCCAGCACCTGGATATGCGGGCCCGCCTGCTTGCTCGGGGATACCAGGAGCAGGAACACCCGGGAGGGCTCCCCGTCCAGGGACTTGAAATCCACCCCCTCGGGCTTCAGACCCAATGCCGCCACGATGCGTTCCACCCCTTCGGTCTTCGCGTGGGGAAGGGCGATCCCGTGCTGCATGCCCGTGCTCATGGATTTCTCCCGGTCCAGGACGTCCCAGAGCACCTGGGTCCTGTCCGCCAACAGCCCCTTGGCGCTCAGGGTATCCACAAGCTCGGTGATGATGGATTCTTTGTCCGTGCCCTTCAGGTTGAGGACGATGCAGTCCGGGGACAGGGCTTCCCGGAAGCCCGGATCCACCCGCCCCCCCTCCTCGTCGAGGCCTTTGGTAAGGCGCTTGGGATCCACGGTCCGGCGCAGTTCCTCGAACCTCTGGTTGAGGCGGGCGACGGCCTCGAACAGGGCTGTCTTGACGAATAGGGAGTCCGAGGGGTCCGTCCGGAGGGTCAGCTGGCCTCCCTTGCGCTCCAGGGAAAAGGCTATGTCGTCCTTGCGAACCTGGACTATGCCGTCCCCCACGTTCATGAGCTGGACGAAGAAGCCTTCCTCCTGGAGGTCCCGCACCAGGCGATCGGAGACCAGGACCGCCACGTCCTCGGACGGGAAGGTATACACCGAGGCTTCGGCCTCCGCGCCCTTCTCCACCGCCCGGGTGCCCCTGCCGGGCAGTCGCAGAGCCGCCGACAGGATCGGTGGAGCGGCTATGGTGGTGAACAGGGTCATGAGGATGGCCATTCCGAATTCTTCCTCGTTAAGGAGGCCGCCGGACAAGCCGATCCCGGCCACGATCAGCGCGACCTCTCCCCGGGGAACCATGCCGGCCCCGATTCGAAGGGCCCCCTTGCCGTTGAAGCCCAGGAACAGGGCGGGCAGTCCACAGCCCACGAATTTCGATACCACCGACACCAGGGAATATGCCAGGCCGCCCACCAGCACGGCGGGTTCCATCAACTGCCGTACGTTCACGAGCATGCCCATGACGGCGAAGAAGAGGGGCACCAGGAACTCGTACAGCCCGTGGATCTTGTCCAGGATGACATGGCTTATGTCGGATTTGGAGAGGGAGATGCCCAGGACGTAGGCTCCGATGATCATGGCCAGGCCTTGCTTCTCGAAGATCCCGGCCAGAATCAGGGCCAGGCCGAGGGCCAGGATGGAAAAATAGGCCGGATTCCGGAAGCTCTTCAGGAATCGGGCTATCTGCTTGGAAAGCAGGAGCCCCAGGGCGGTGAATCCCAGCCAGAATCCGAAAGCCCGCCCCGCGATCCCCAGGATGGATGCCCAGGGCAGGGCCTCCCCGGAGCCTTCCCGGGTTAGGGCGGCTATGCCCATAACCGCCGCCAGGAAGACGATCCCCAGCACATCGTCGAAGACCGCGGCGGCCAGGATGGTCACCCCTTCCGGGCTGTCCATCTTCCTCCGGTCCGAAAGGATGCGGGCCGTAATGCCCACGCTGGTGGCGGTGGACATGATACCCAGGAAGAGCGCCCGGGGATCCATCGCGGTGGTCCGGAATAAAAGCATGCCCAGGAGGTCTCCGGTGGCGAAGGAAACCACGACGCCTCCGATTCCGATGATCCCTCCCGCAACGGAGTACCTCAGGAGCAGGGACAGGTCCGTCTCGAGGCCGGAAACGAACAGCAGGAGGATGGAGGCTATGGTGGCGATGCCGTACAGCTCGGTGCTAACCGCGAGTTCCCCCATGCTCCCGGCGAAAAGCCCCGCCGGGAACCCCGGCAGAGGGAGGGCGCCCAGGGCATAGGGGCCGATGACGATCCCCGCGAGGAGTTCGCCCAGCACGGTGGGGACCCCTATCCGCTGGGCCAGGGCGGATCCGATCCGCACCGCAAAGAGAATGACCCCGATCTGGATGACCAGGGCGGTTTCAAGGGCGGCTATCCCCGCACCTTCCTCCGCAAACGCCATGAAAGGAAGGAACGCGATAAACAGGCACAGTACCAGGGCCTTCGAGCTCCGCACCATTTCATCTCCCTTTTCTGCTGTATACAATCATATTGATTCGTATTCCGCATTCGACGCTGTTCTTCGCATATTTTAGTGTATTCTATCCCGCATTTCAAGAGTTCACTCCGGATACCGCGCAGCACCCCCGCTTCCCCGCCGTATAGGAGACCCCTGGGCGGGACAGGATCGGCGCCGCCCCAGCGGAGCGAACGCAAACGCTGTTCGCAAAATCCCGGAACGTCTGAATTCTGGAGCCTCATCTATTGATTCTTATTCCCTATGCTTGTATATTTATGCATAGAGTTCCGTATAACTCTACGCTTCCATCGAGCCCCGGGGTTTTAACCTCCTTTTTTCCCCGGGGCTTCCTTTTCATTCCGATTGAATATTGACTTTATTATCTATACCCCTATATTTATTTTTACATCCTTCACCGAGAGGCGAACATGGCCCGAATGAAAATTTCCTTCACGCCCTCCATCCGGCGCCTTCCATCCTACCTGCACATCATCCGAACAGCCCAGCGGAACAGCCAGTTTTATATATCCGGGACCGTGATCGCCCAGGAACTGAACCTGGAACCGATCCAGGTGCGCAAGGACCTGGCCATCACGGGCATAATCGGCAAGCCGAAAAAGGGCTACCCCGTCGACGCCCTGATCGCGGCAGTGGAACGATTCCTGGGATGGGACGAAATGCACGACGCCATCGTCGTGGGCGCCGGCAACCTGGGTTCCGCCCTGATGGGATACCCGGAATTCCGCATCCACGGACTCCATATCGTCGCGGCCTTCGATACGGATCCCGAGAAAATCGGACGGAAAATACACGGCGTGACCGTCCTCAATCTTTCCGAATTGGAATCGAAGATGAAGGAATACAAGGTGGATTACGCCATCTTGACCGTCCCCTCCCCCCACGCCCAGGAAACCGCGGATACCCTGGTCAAATCCGGCATCCGGGCTATCTGGAACTTCACCAACGCAAAACTCAAGGTGCCGGACGAGGTGGTCGTCCATCGGGAAGATCTCTCCTCGGGCTACGCCCTACTGTCCGTCATGCTCCAGACGAAGAAGGGCCAGACCGTCTGACGATGCCCGACGCCCCGGAGCGACAGGCCGAATACCTCGGGAACCGTCTGCGCAAGCGGGACCGGCACCTGCGCAAATGGGCCCGCCGGGAATCCGTGGAATGCTTCCGTATTTACGACCGGGACATCCCGGAAATCCCCCTGGCCGTGGACCGCTACGGTCCGTACGCCCTGGTCTACCTGTTCGAGCGCCCCTACGAGAAGCCCGAGGCGGAGGAGTCCGCCTGGCTGGACCGCATGTGCGCGGTCGCGGCCGAGAGCCTGGAGGTTCCGCCGGAAAACATCTTCCGGAAGCAGAGGAAGCGTCAGCGGGGAACCGATCAATACGAGCGGATATCCGATGTGGGCCGACGGATCGTGGTCCGGGAAGGCGGGCTTTCCTTCCAGGTGAACCTGACGGATTACCTGGACACGGGCCTGTTCCTGGATCACAGGATCACCCGCTCCCGGGTCCGCGGCGAAGCCCGTGGCCGCCGGGTGCTCAACCTGTTCTGCTACACAGGATCGTTCTCCGTGTACGCCGCCGCGGGCGGCGCGGCATCCGTGGACAGCGTGGACCTTTCCAATACCTACCTGGCCTGGGCGGAGCGGAACCTCGCCCTCAACGGGTTCCGGGGAAGCGCCTTCTCCTTCCTGCGCGAGGACGCCCTGAAATTCCTCGCGGGGGCGTCGTCAGGACGCCGGCGTTGGGACCTGGCGATCCTGGACCCGCCCACGTTTTCCAATTCCAAACGGATGAGCGGCCCCTTGGACATCAGCCGGGATTGGATCGACCTTGTCGATCGCTGCCTGGATGTCCTGGACCCGGGCGGTATCCTGTACTTTTCCACCAACGCCCGCTCGTTCCGCTTCGACGGGTCCCGCTT
This sequence comes from Spirochaetota bacterium, assembly GCA_041306765.1. Taxonomy (GTDB): domain Bacteria; phylum Spirochaetota; class Spirochaetia; order Treponematales; family UBA12059; genus JAAYUR01. The sequence continues at coordinate 13,716 of JBFZER010000300.1, forward strand.
CCCGGCCGTGTCCATACG
>JBFZER010000301.1:0-2533 GCA_041306765.1 Spirochaetota bacterium
CTCATCAACGGCACCCAGGCGATGACCGCGGTGGCGTCCCTGGCCTGCTCCGACGCCCTGCGGGCCGTCCGGCTCGCCGACGCCCTGGCGGCCCTGACCCACCAGGCCCTCCGGGGGATCACGGACGCCTACGACGGGCGCATCCACGAACTCCGCCGCCAGGACGGCCAGGTGGCCAGCGCCGCCGCCCTGCGGGAACTCCTGGCGGGCTCGGGCCTCACGACCCGGCAGGGCCAGGAACGTGTCCAGGACGCCTACGCCCTGCGCTGCGTGCCCCAGGTCCACGGCGCCAGCCGGGACGCGGTCGCCTATGTGGAAGGCGTGGTTTCCCGGGAGCTCAACGCGGCCACGGACAACCCGCTCATCTTTCCGGACGGCTCGGGCTACGGGGACATCCTCTCGGGGGGCAACTTCCACGGCCAGCCCGTGGCCCTGGCCATGGACTTCCTGGCCATCGCCCTGGCGGAACTGGCCAGCCTTTCGGAGCGCCGCACCGAGCGTCTGGTGAACCCGGCCCTCTCCAACGGCCTTCCGGCCTTCCTGGTCAAGGAGGGCGGGGTCAACTCGGGCTTCATGATCCTCCAGTACGTGGCCGCCGCGCTGGTCAGCGAGAACAAGATCCTGGCCCACCCGGCCAGCGTGGACTCGATCCCCTCCAGCGCAAACCAGGAGGATCACGTCTCCATGGGGACCATCGCCGCGCGAAAGGCACGCTCGGTCCTGGGGAACCTCCAGCATGTCCTGGCCATCGAACTGCTGGCCGCCTGCCAGGCGGTGGACCTCCTGGACGGGGCGGACCGGCTCTCCCCGGCCACGCGCCGTGTCTACGACGCCCTCCGGGCCGAGGTGCCCTTCGTGGACCGGGATCGGGTGCTGTACCCGGATATCGAGAAGGCCCGGGTGCTGGTCGCGGACAGTGGACGGTGGACGGTGGACAGTGGACGGACGTAATCGCCGGGCGCGGCGGAGGCTTCCGCCTCAGCGCAGAATGATTCCGCGATCCTTGTTTCACTTCCGTTTACCGACCACGGTCCACCGTCCACCCCCATAATTGATGCTCCCGCCCCGGCCAGGGTATGATGGCTGGGGCACAGGCGCGCCGACCGCCGCCCTTGTACGTCCCAATCCCCCAGGGAGGTCCCCCATGCCGGTAAAACGAGACTTCGGACTCAGGCTCGACAGAACTTCATCCCAGGAACGCGGCCGACTCATGGCCTACATCAACATCAAGCTGGCCAGCCTGGGCCTTCCCGTGTATTCCCGGGAGGGCACGGCCTTCGTCGAACTGGCCCGGGAGTTGATCGAGAACTACCGGGAGAAGGACCGCCTTCTCTCGGGTTACCTGCCCCCCGCGGACCAGCGCATCCAGGCCTTCCTCTCCGATTACCTGGCCGACACGGGGCTTCCGGAAATCCCCCGGCTTCCCTCGAACACCCTGACCCTGGACCGGTACGGCATGGCCCGGGAACTGTCCCTTCCCCCCGAGGCTTCCTCCTACAGTTCCCCCACCCTCACCTCCTACCGGATCCGGAACGGCATTCTCCACAACCCCGCCAACGACCGCCGGACCACGGAGGGAGTCTTCCACGTGGCCGACGGAGGCCTGCCGGTGCCCCCGGACAAGAAGGCAGTGCCCAAGGCGGTCTACGGCCGCATCCTGGCCGCGGCCATCAATCCCCCGCCGGACCTGATGACCATCCCCTTCACGGCCCAGGAATCCAAGCCCGGCAAGTCCTTCCTTTCCCTCCTGCTCCGGCCCATCGTCCAGCCCGAGGTGCCGGGGGTCTGCCCGGAGCGCTCCCTGGAGATCCGGTTCTTCGCCCCGGGCTCCCTGGCGGCCAACCTGGACTTCGTGGAGAGCATCTTCGGCAACTCCGGGGATCCCTACATCGCGGAGAACGATTCGGCCCTGGATCCCCTGCACTGGACGGGGCATACGGGCTGTATCTTCCTGGCCACCCACCTGACGGGCCTCAAGAAACGGGACCTGGGCCTGCCTACCTGGGACGACGCCTCGGAACGCCAGCGGCGGGACGGCATGGCCTGGAAGGATCCGGAAGAGCTGTACAACGAAGGCAAGCCCTTCAAGCTCTGCGCCCGGGACGAGCGCGGGGTGATCTTCACCATCATCGCGGACAATTATTTCGGGTACTCCAAGAAGGAGGTGAAGACCCAGATCTCCTATTCCTCCAACCTCCTGGGCCTCACGGAGGAGGAGCACGCGGGGGGCGCCCTGGTCTTCCCGACCTACAACCTGGGCACCCGGTTCGTGCCGGACGCGAACCTCCACGGCAAAGGCCAGAACTTCGACGAGGTCGTCAGCCTCCTCAAGGACCACGTTGAAGAGCATCCGGAGGGCTACGCCCGGGACCTCACCTTCCCGAACATCGTCTACCTTCCCGAGGACGCCGTCCTGTCCCTGGACACCCAGCTTGCCCGCTGGACCCGGGACGGGAAGGAATCCACCCTGCGCATCCTGCCCCACGAGGTCTACGTGCATCCCACGGGCTACAAGATCGGCATGAACCGCCAC
>JBFZER010000302.1:0-10002 GCA_041306765.1 Spirochaetota bacterium
GGGCCGGAGCTCCGCGCTGGGAGGCTTGGCGAGGGTGGCCTCGGGGATCGGCGCTTTCCGTCCTTCCGCCCTCCAGCGCTCGTTCACGGCCCGGGACAGGGCGTAGACCTCGGTCTTGAAAAGATCGCCGATCGGCGCCAGGGCCCCGCACATGTCCCCGTAGAGGGTGCAGTAGCCGCAGGCCAGCTCGCTCTTGTTGCCCGTGGTCAGGAGGAGGGAGCCGAACTTGTTGGACCAGGTCATGAGCAGGGCGCCCCGGATGCGGGCCTGGAGGTTCTCCTCCGCCAGGCCGAAGGGGCGGCCCCGGAACTGGGGTTCCAGGAGGTCCAGGTAGGAAGTGAAGGGCCCCTCGATGGGCAGGACCTCCATCCGCGCCCCCAGGGACTCGGCCAGGTACCGGGAGTCGGAAATCGAGCCTTCCGAGGAGAACCGGGAGGGCATTCCAAGGAGGGTGAGGTTCTCCGCCCCCACCGCCTGGGCGGCCAGCACCGCGACGATGGCGGAATCGATGCCCCCGGAGATGCCGACGACGGCCTGGCGGAACCCGCACTTCCGCATGTACCCCCGGATGCCCGACACCAGGGCGCGTTCGGTCTCGTCCCAGCGGGCCGCGGGAGCCCGGGAGGCTGTCCCGGAGGCGGCTGTATCGACGAAGGTCAGCCCCTCCTCCCAGCCCGCCTGGGCGATCGGGCTGCCCGAGGCGTCCAGGGCAAAGGAGCGGCCGTCGAAGACCAGGGAATCCGTGGCTCCCACCAGGTTGCAGTAGAGGACCGGGGCGGAGGCCTGGCGGGCGAGGTTGGAGGCCAGACGGAGCCGGGTTTCCTGCTTGCCCGCGTGGAAGGGCGAGGCGGAGGGCACCACGACCATGTCGGGTCCGAGGTCCAGCAGGTCCCGGACGGGATCCACGGCGTAGCGGCTGCCGGGCACCGCGGGCTCCTCCCACCAGATGTCCTCGCAGATGGCGAACCCGACCCGCTGTCCCTCCAGCTCCAGGACCCGGCGCTCCCGGGCGGGCTCGAAATACCGGGCCTCGTCGAAGACGTCGTAGGTGGGCAGGAGGGTTTTTTCCTGGACGAAGGCGATGCGGCCGTCCCGGATCACCGACACGGCGTTGACCAGGGGCTTCCCGGAACCCGAGCGGTTCCGGTCCACGTAGCCCACCGCCACGGCGGGGCCTTCGGGGAGTTCCTTCTGGAGGGCCCGGAGGGCGGCCAGGCTGCCCTCCACGAAGCTCTCCTGGTCCAGGAGGTCCATGGGCGGATACCCGCAGAGGGCCGTCTCGGGAAAGACGACGAGGGAAACCCGGGGTTCCCGCTCCCGGGCTTCCCGGGCCAGGCGGACGATACGGGCGCGGTTCCCGGCGAAGTCGCCGACCACCGAGTCTATCTGGGCAAGGGCGACGATCACGGGAGCCTCCTTGCTCGCCTTGCGGAGCGCCGGGGGCCATAGTACACTGTCCATCGTGAAAAAGACAACGATCGTGGCCCCCTACGACGACCCCCTGGCCCTGGCCGTGGCCGGGGAAGCCCGGGTCCTGGGACGCTCCGTGGCGGCCCTCCTGCCCGTATCCGGCGCATCCCGGGAAGGGAAGAAGACCGGGCGCGGGGAGCCGGCGGAGGCCGCAGGCCCCGACGGCTCCGGGTCCGCCGGATCCGGGGAGCGCCCGATATCCTGGAACCCGCCCTCCTTCGTATCCGCCCGGACCGCCGTGCTGGAGGCCTCCGTGCGCTTCGGGTCCGTGGACGAGGCCGTCCTGGTGGTCTCCCTCGGCTCCACGCCCGGCCTGGCCGCCAAGCCCGCGGAAATCGAGAAGATCCTGCAGGACCGCGTGCTATCCATGGTCTGGCTCGTCCGGGAACTGCTGACCCATTTTTCAGCCCGTGGTTCCGGAGGGGAACCCGGAAGGCTGGTTCTGGTGCTGGCGGACCGGGGACAGAGCCCCCGGGACCCCGTGGCCGCCGCGGCCTTCGGAGCCCTCTCCTCCTTCGCCGCCTCCCTGGCGGAAACCTCCCCCGACGCCCCCTACGATATATGGGTCGTGCAGGATTCCTGCCCCCAGGACGACCTGGCGGCCCAGTACCTGTCCCGCATCCTCCAGGCCCCCCCGGAGCGCCGCCCCGGACGGGTCCTGCGGTTCACGGGCAAGAACCCGCTTTTCAACCGACCCTAGCCCCAAGGAGAAACCATGCCCCGGAGCGCCACCAAGACCTTCGGCATCCTCACCAGCGGCGGGGACTGCCCCGGGCTGAACGCCGCGATCCGCGGGGTCGCCAAGGCCGCCTGCGACGCCTACGGCATGCGGGCCGTGGGGATCTCCAACGGCTACCGGGGCCTGATCCTGGGGGACTCCCGGAACCTCGAATCCGCGGATTTTTCCGGCATCCTGACCCTGGGGGGCACCATCCTGGGATCCTCCCGGGAAAAGCCCTTCAAGGGGCGGGACGACCTGGCGGAAACCGACGCGGACGCGGGGATGTCCGCCCCGGAACTCATCCGGGAGAATTACAAGAAGATGGGGCTTGACGCCCTGGTCGTCCTGGGGGGAAACGGGACCCAGACCACCGCCCACCTCCTTCAGGAATCGGGGCTCAACGTCATCGGCCTGCCCAAGACCATCGACAACGACCTGTGGGGCACGGACGTCACCTTCGGCTTCCACTCCGCCGTGGACATCGCCACGGAGGCCATAGACCGACTTCACTCCACGGCCCTTTCCCACAACCGGGTCATGGTGATCGAGCTCATGGGCCACAAGGCCGGATGGCTGGCCCTCTTCGCGGGCATCGCCGGGGGAGGGGATGTGGTGCTCCTGCCGGAGATTCCCTACGAGATCGACTCCATAGCCCGGCACCTCACGAACAGGGCCAAGGAAGGGAAGAGTTTTTCCATCGTCGTGGCGGCCGAGGGGGCCTTGTCCGCGGAAGAAGCCAAACTCTCCCGGAAGGACCGGAAGAAGGCCCGGGAGAAAATGCCCCACCCTTCCATCGGCTACCGGGTGGCCGCGGAGATCCAGGCGGCTGTCGGCATGGAGACCCGTGTAACCGTGCTGGGCTACCTGCAGCGGGGGGGGGTTCCCAGCCCCTACGACCGCCTCCTGGCCACGGCCTTCGGCACGGAAGCCGCAAAGATGCTGGCCCGGGGGGATTACGGAAAGATGGTGTGCCTCTCCGGGGAGCGCATCGACGCGGTGCCCCTTTCCGAGGTGGCCGGCAAGATCAAACCCGTCCCCCGGGACCACCGGCTGATCCAGACCGCACGCCTTGTGGGCACCTGCATGGGGGACGATTGAAGGACGTACAAGAAGGGGGTTCCGGATGAGCGCGAAGAACCGTGAGAAGGATCGAGAACAGAGCCCAGACGCCCCTCCCCCGGACAGGCTGGTACCCTTCCTGACGGCCCCCGGGCTCGCCGCCCGCACCGGACGCGTTGCCGGGGTGGGAGGCTTGAGCTTCCTGGTCGCCTGGTACGTCAGCTACCTCTTCCTGCCCGAGGGACTCCTGCGGCACGGCACGACCGGGGGCTTCGCCGCGGGCGGGGCGTTCATCGCCGCGGCCATCGTGGCCGGAAACCTTCTGCTCCGCGTACGGGGCCTGCCGACGGGGTATCTCGCGGCGGCCTGGGGCTTCCTGTATGCCGGGATCCTGGCAGGGACCAACTCGTTCCTGGTACCCTATTCCCAGCGGATCACCCCGACCTTCCGGGTCTTCTCCCGGGGGATCATCTACGAGATGGCGGCCTGGGCGATCCTGTCCGCAGCCTCGGCGGGCTGGGCTCTCTTCGAGATGGACCGGCTGGGGGCCGGGCCGAAAAAAGCGGCATCCCGGGCTACCCGGGTCGAGCTGGCCGCCGCGGCAGCGGGGATCCTGATCCTGGCGGCCGCCCTGGCCCTGGAAGCGGCCGGAATTCTGCCGGCCTGATCCAGCCGCGGCCGCCGGTTTTCCCGGGGCCCGGCGATCGAACGCCCTCTATCCCAGCTTCTTGCGGAGCTTTCGGGCTTCCTTCCTGCGGCGCCCGGCATCAACCGCCCCCGGACGGGAGGCTTTCGCGGCGGCCTGGCGCAGCGACTCGTTCTTCCTCCAGGCCAGGAACCCGACCCCTCCCGCGATCATCAGGAAGCAGAGGATCTGGCCCATGGAGAAGTTCCACAGGGTGGTGAAGGTGTGGATCGGGGCATTCGGGTCCCCCAGCTTGATGATATAGCCCAAGCCGGAATCGGGCTCCCGAAGGTATTCGATGGCGAACCGGATCGCCCCGTACCCGATCAGGTAGGCGCCCACCGCAAATCCCTTGTACGGACGCCGGGGCCGCACCAGGAACCACAGGACCAGCCAGAGCACGATGCCCTCGAAGAAGGCCTCGTAGAGCTGGGAGGGATGCCGGGGCAGGTTGATCCGGGCGGAGTCCAGGGCCATCCCGGCTTTTTCGGCGACCTCCCGGACCCACTCCTCCGAGGAGGGGAAACGCTCCGCGTGGGGGAAGACCATGCCCAGGGGTCCCGGAGTCACCTTGCCCCAGAGTTCCCCGTTGATGAAGTTGCCTAAGCGGCCGAAGGTGTAGCCCAGGGGGACGGACACCGCCATCCGGTCCGCCCATTCCCAGTAATCCAGAGCCTTCCTGCGGGCGTAGATCAGGGTCCCGACCACCACACCCGCCAGACCCCCGTGGAAGCTCATGCCCTGGAAGCCCACGAAGCGGCCCGCCTCGTCGAAGGGCCAGATCACCAGCCAGGGTTTGCGCCAGTAGAGTCCCGTGGGCTCGTACAGGAAGGTCCCGAAGAGCCGGGCTCCCAGGATCAGTCCCAGGATGGCGGCCAGGAAAAAGTTAGAGACATCGTCCTCGGTCCAGCCCAGCTTCTCCCGGCGAACCTGGTGCCGGAAGAGCAGGTAGGTGATCCCGAAGGCCACCAGGTACATCATCCCGTACCACCGGAACGGCAGGCCCGGGATGATCTCCGGGGAGATCCAAGAAGGGAAGAGGGTGTACAGAGGGTTCATGGGGACAGTTTACAATAAACGGTGGACGGTGAACAGTAAACGGAAATGGCTACAGACGCCGGTCCACACCCACGCCAATGCGTGAAACGTTTCAGTTTCCTTCAGCTGTCACTGTCCACTGTCCACTGTCCACCGTTTCACGACAAGCCCGTGATCCTCCCCGTCTCGGGATCGATGTCCATGCCGATGTAGCCCGGCTTGGAGGGCAGGCCCGGCATGGTGTTGATCTCCCCGACGATGGGATAGATGAACCCGGCACCCGCGGACAGCCGGATGTCGCTGACCGGGAACTCGAAGCCCGACGGCGCACCCTTGAGAAGCGGATCATGGCTCAGGGAATACTGGGTCTTGGCCATGCAGACGGGGAGCCTGTCGTACCCGAGCTTGGAATACCCCTCGAGGGCCTTCGCCGCGGCGGGGCTGTATACGACGGAACCGGCTCCGTACACCTCCGAGGCGATCTTCTCGATCTTGTCCTTGAGGGACAGGTCCAGGGAGTAGAGGGGCTGGACGGCGCTCGGCTTGGCGGCCGCCTTTTCCACCGCCTCCGCCAGGGGGGCCGCGCCCTCGCCGCCCTCGGCCCAGTGGAAGGCGGTGACAGCGTCCGAGGCGCCCGCGTCCAGGGCGGCCTGGCGGATCAGGTCCCACTCCGCGGGGGTGTCCGTGGGGAAGGCGTTGATGGCCACCACCGCGGGAACCCCGAATTTCCGCAGGATCCCGAGGTGGGCCTTCAGGTTGACCAGGCCCTTCTTGAGGAGCTCGCGGTTCTCTTCCTTGTATTCCGGCGCCAGGGGCTTGCCGGGCACGACCTTGGGTCCGCCGCCGTGCATCTTCAGGGCCCGGACGGTGGCCACCAGGACGGCGGCGTCGGGATAGATCCCGCTGGCCCGGCACTTGATGTCCACGAACTTCTCGAAGCCCATGTCCGCGCCGAACCCGCTCTCGGTGACCAGGTAATCCCCGACCTTGACCCCCACCAGGTCCGCCAGGATGGAGGAATTGCCGTGGGCTATGTTCGCGAAGGGCCCCGCGTGGACGAAGGCCAGCTGTTCCTCCAGGGTCTGCATGATGTTCGGGGCCAGGGCGTCCTTGAGCAGGATGGTCATGGCCCCCGCCACTCCCAGGTCCTCGGTGGTCACCTGCTTGCCCGACTTGTCCAGGCCCAGGACGATGCGCCCGACCCGTTCCCGGAGGTCCCGGAGGTCCGTGGCCAGGGCCAGGATGGCCATCACCTCGCTGGCCACGGAGATGTCGAAGCCCGTCTCCCGGAGGGGACCGTTCTCGATGCCTCCCACCCCGACCAGGATCCTGCGGAGGGTGCGGTCGTTCATGTCCAGCACCCGGCGCCACCAGACCTCGTAGGGATCGAAGTTCAGCTTATGGAGGCCCAGCTTCTCGAAGTAGGAGTCGGACCACCGGCCTTCGTGGTAGATCCGCGCGTCCAGGGCGGTGGAGCAGAGGTTGTGGGCCGCGGACACCGCGTGGATGTCCCCGGTGAGGTGGAGGTTGAAGTCCGCCATGGGGACGATCTGGCTGTAGCCTCCCCCCGCGGCGCCGCCCTTGATCCCGAAGGTCGGCCCCATGGAGGGCTGGCGGATCGCGCAGATGGCCTTGCGTCCCAGGAGGCCCAGGCCCTGGGTCAGGCCCACGGTGGTCGTGGTCTTGCCCTCCCCCAGGGGGGTGGGGGTGATGGCCGTGACGTCGATATACTTGGCCCTCTTCGGCGCCGAGGCGTTCTCCCGCAGGAACTCCAGGCGGACCTTGGCCTTGTACTCCCCGTACATCTCCAGTCGCCCGGCGGGGATCCCGTACCTGCCGGCGATCTCGGTGATGGGCCGGACGTTCGCGGCCTGGGCTACGTCTATGTCGCTGGGAACCGGCTTGAGTTTTTCGACGGACATGGGGCCTCCTCGATTGATTTCCATAAAATCTAACCGGCCGAAGAAACCTTGTCCATATAAATAAATGCGGAACCATTCGACCCTCGGGAACCGCCCCTCTGCCGACCGGCGACCGACCGGAGCCAACCCTCAGGTCAGGATCCGGTGCGCCTCCGCCAAACGGTCCGGAATGGCGATCCCCTGGGGGCACTTGGGCAGACACTCGCCGCAGGAGACGCAAGAATCGCCTCCGATGCCGGACTTGCGGTAGGCGCCGTCGTACCACCGCCGGCGGTCTTCCCGGCGCTCGGGAAAGGCGGCCCAGGTGTTGTAGATGGCGAAGATCTCGGGGATCGGGATCTTGTGCGGGCAGGGCAGGCAGTACCCGCAGGTCGTGCAGGGGACGGGCATCTTGGCCCGGAAATATTCCCGCGCCTCCCCGTAGAGGGCCGTCTCCTTGACGGTGATCGAGTTGGGCCGGGCCGCGTCCGCGACCGCCGAGTTTTCCCAGACCTGGGACTCGGATCCCATGCCCGACAGGACCGTCACCACCTCCTGGGGGTCCAGGGCGAAGCGCAGGGCCCATTCCGCGGGCATCCGGGGCACGGGCCAGCGGGCGAAGACCTCCCGGGCTTCGGGAGGGAGAACCGCCAGACCCCCTCCCCGCAGGGGTTCCATCACGATGACCCCGAGTTCCTTCGAGGCCGCATACCGGATGCCCTCCCGGCCGGCCTGGAACTCCGTGTCCAGGTAGTTGTACTGGACCTGGCAGAACTCCCAGTCCTCCCAGCCGTCCACGATCTTCTTGAAGACATCCAGGGAATCGTGGAAGGAGAACCCGATGTGCCCGATCCGTCCGTCCTTCTTGGCCTTCCGCAGGAACTGAAGGCCCCCCAGGCGGAGGACCTTCTCCCACCGGGCCGTGGTCAGGGCGTGGAGGAGGTAGAAGTCGATCCGATCCGTGCCCAGGCGCCGGAGCTGCTCCGAAAGGAACCGTTCCCAGTCCGCCTCGGTTTTCAGCGACCAGGTGGGGCACTTCGTGGCCAGGAGGAATTTCCCCCGCAGGCCCGTACGGTCCAGGGACCGGCCCACCGCCTCCTCGCTCATTCCGTTGTGGTAGACATAGGCGGTGTCCAGGTAGTTGATCCCCGCCTCGGAGGCGGCCCGGAGCATGCCGTCCAGGGCGCCGGGGTCGATCCGGCCCTCGTCGCCCTCCAGCACGGGAAGACGCATGGCGCCCAGGCTCAGGGCGGAGATCGGAAGCTCGGGGATCCTGGGGAAGACTCGGTACTGCATGGCCGGGAGTATAGCGGAATCCGCCTTGCCGCGCAAAGTCGGCCGGGGTATGCTGGGGTCCGGAGCGCAGGTTCCCCGGCTGCGGCCGGCCCTGCTCACGAATCCCCCGATTCAATGGATCGCGCCCGTTGTAAGGAATACACCATGTGCGGAATCGTTTCCCTTTGCTACGAGGACGAAGAGGCCGGGATGGGCATCGAGGCGGCCGCCCTGCTCAAGCGGCTGGAATACCGGGGCTACGACTCCACCGGGGCCTCCTTTATTGACGCAGCCCGGAAAATAGTCCTGGTGAAGAGCGTGGGCGCCCCCTCCCGGGTCTGCCGGGACCTCGGGATCGACAGGTTCCCGGGCCAGCGCTTCATCGGCCAGGTCCGCTGGGCCACCTACGGGGCCGTCACGGACGCCAACAGCCAGCCCCACCACGTGCGCTGCAAGGTGGAGATGGTGGGGGCCCACAACGGCAACATCTCCAATACGGACACCCTCAAGGCCGAGCTGACGTCCCAGGGGCACGCGGTCGTATCGGAAAACGACGGGGAGATCGTGGTCCACCTGGTGGAGGACGCCTGGGCGGAAAATCGCCGAAACCCGGGCCCCGCCCTGGCTGCCCAGAGGCGGGCCCTGGCGGCCAGCGGACTTTCGGACGTGCCCGACGAGGTCCTCCTGATGGTCGACGCGGTCCGCCGGGCCGAGTCCCGGACCCAGGGCTCCTACGCCGCGGCGGTCGCGGATCCGACGGTCCCGGGGGTCTTCGCGATCAAGTCCGGCTCCTCCCTCTACGCCGGCATCGGCACCGACGAGCGCGGAGGCTTCGTGGTGGTGTCCAGCGACCTCACCAGCGTCCTGTCAAAAACCCGGACCCTGATCCCCCTGGCCGAGGGGGAGGGCCTGTGGTTCACCCACGACCGGTACCTGGTCTTCTCCCTCTCCGGGGAACCCGTCTACTCCCGGCCCCGGCCCAAGCGCTCCAGGTTGAACGTCCAGGATACGGCCCTGGATCCCCGGTATTCCTATTACATGGAGCAGGAGATTTCCTCCAGCCCCGCCAACATCGCGGAGATCCTGCGGTACTACTTCCGGGACCCCAAGGCGGCGGCCCTGGAGGCAGGCCTGGAGGACAAGCGCCTGATCGCCAAGGAGTGCCTGGACCGGCTCCTGTCCCTTACGGAGGAACTGGACGAGGGCGCGCTGCGGGCGGGCGCCGAGGCGGTCTTCTCCGACTCCGCCTGGCGGGAGCTGTCCTCCCGGGTCAAGGACCACGCCCCCCGGCCCGAGACCCGGTACAAGGGCGACGAGCGGGCCTTCCTGGCGGAGCTGGCGAAGCTCCTTCCGGGCCGCCTCCCGGACCTGTCCCTGGCGGATTCCGTCCTGGTGTGGCGCAAGCGGAGGGCGGTGGTACGACGGGTCGGGGAGCTGTCCCAGGCGGTCCGGGAGACCGTCAAGGCGGGCGGACGGGTCTACCTGGTGGCCTCGGGCACCTCCTACCACGCCGCCCTGATCGCGGCCTATTTCTTCGACCACCTGGCGGGGCTTCCCGTCTATCCCTGCAACCCCGGGATGTTCCGATCCCTGTATTTGGATACCCTTGAGGACCGGGACCTGATCCTGGGGATCACCCAGTCCGGGGAAACCAAGGACCTTGTGGACATCCTCCAGGACGCCCGGGAGAAGGCCCCGGGCCTCCGGCGGGTGAGCCTGGTGAACAACGAGAACAGCCGGATTCCCCAGGAGCTCTCGGACTTCTACCTGCCCCTGCTCTGCGGGCCCGAGATCGCCGTGGCCGCCACAAAGAGCTTCCTGAACCAGATCGTAATCCTCTACCTCCTGGCCGC
>JBFZER010000303.1:0-7956 GCA_041306765.1 Spirochaetota bacterium
AGTATCGCAGATCCACCAGGAGACAGTCCGCGCCGGATTCCGCCAGGAGGCTGGCGGCGTAGTACAGCAGGGGGTTCCGGTAGGTATAGCCGAAGCCCGAGATCACCACCCCCAGGACCGGCGAGCCGTTCCCGTGGAATTCTGTGGTGATGAAACTTCCGTCCTTGCGCGCGATCCGGATCGGTTCCATGTCAGCCCCCTTCCCGAATCCAGACGCCCGTGTATTCCGGAACGATCCGGTCCTCGATCCGCCCCTCCATGTCGGGCCCGAAAAAATAACCCAGAACCCGGCGGGCCTCCCCGAGGGTGGGGAACTCGTAGTCCGTGCGGATGACCTCGCGCCGGAAGCCGTGCTCCACCTCCAGGAGACCGTAGACCCGGGCCAGCCGGTCTCCCGGAGGGGCGGGACGGTCCGTGTTCGAACCGAGGGTCTCGATCAGGATGATACGGCCCTCGGGAACGAGCAACGTCTCCAGAGCCGCGAAGGTCTCCTCCAGGAATTCCTCCAGCCTGTCGTACTCCTCCAGGGCGCAGTGCCCCAGGGCCCAGCCTTCCAGGATCACGTCGTAGGAACCCTCCAGGGAGCGGGCCTCCCGGATATCCAGGACCCGGAACTCCAGCCCGTCCCCGAACTCCGCCAGGTTCGCGCGGGCCCGCCCGAGCATGTGCGCCGAGCGGTCGCAGACCAGGGCGCGCCGGACCCGGTCCGCGTACAGGCGGGTCACACGGCCCGTCCCCGCCCCCAGCTCCAGGACCGAATCGTCGGCCCGGACGAGGCCTTCCAGCCTGCGCCCCAGGTTGCCCTCCCGGTCCTCCCGGGACACCAGCTCGTCGTAGCGGTCCCCGTGGGCGGCGTAGATCTCGTTCATCGTGGGCATCGGAGGCTCCCCGACAGGTTCCCGCGGATGCGCCGCCCCGGAGTCCGGGTCATTTCGGCCGGCTCCGTATCCACTCCCGCCAGGCCCGGTCGAATTCCTCCAGGCCTGCCCCCAGGACGGTCCGCATCGCCCCGTCCAGGTAGCCCCGGAACAGGGCGTCGTGCTCGGCGTACACGTAGCCTTCCTCGAACCGGGGGTACACCGCCAGGGCATGGACCACGGCCCGGGGCGAATCCGGGCCGTAACGCTCGGCCATGAACTTCACGACCGCTCCGGACATGCCCCCGTAGATCCCCCACTCGTAGGCGTCGGCGATGGTCTGGGAGTCCACGGACCCGAGCCACTGGACGCTGCGGTCGTACTCGGAGCTTTGATGGTACCCCGAGTCGAGGTAGGTCCCGCCCTGGACGGAGAAGTTGCCGAACCAGTTCGCCAAGCCCTCGGCGAACCAGGAGCAGAGGTTCTTGCTGGTACCCAGGGTGACCACGTGGACCAGTTCGTGGGCCAGCACGGGGACGTAGGAATGGGAGGGGTCGGGCCGGACGAAGAGCTTGATGGACTCCCCGGGTTCCCCCCAGCCGTAGAACAGGCGTCCGATGGTGATCTTCGAGTTCTGGCGGAGGAGTTCCTGGGACGAAAAGAGCTTCACCACGGTCTTGGCGCCGGGGGCCTCCCCGTAGGAATCCCGGACCGAAGTCCAGGCCTTTTCCGCGTCCCCCAGGATGCGGGCGGCCCGGAGCCCGTCCACGCCCTCGTCGTACCGGACGACCATGTGGTCGGACTCGACGGTCCGGAAGGCGATGTCCGCGTCCAGCCAGGCCCCGTCGGTCTTCCGGTAGAGCTGGACAAAGCGGCAGTCCCGGACCTCCCTGCCCTCTCCCAGCAGGTACTTCTGTCGCAGGGCGACCCTGCATTCCCCCGGGCCGGCTGGGGAGAGCGACTCGACCTCGAGGCTGAACTCGTGAAGCTCCGCGGAGAGCCGGTAGTCGAACCACCGGGACTGCTCCACCAGGAAGGCCGGGTCCTCCCGGACCAGGAGACTCATGTACAGGGCCTTGTCGCCTTCCGCAACGGCACGGGCGCGCAGGGCGACGACCGCCCGGACCGCCGCCTGGTCCTCGGGGGCGAGCTCCGGGGACGCCGGCAGGGCTGCCTCGGCCTGCCCGGGCTGGGTCGCATCCGGCGGCGCCTCCGGGATGGCCGCGCAGGATAGGAAGGACAGCGTGAAGCATGCCAGGATGAACGGGGCTGTCTTCATGAGCGGAAGTATAGGGACGGTTCCGACCAGTGGTCAATGCGAATCCCGGGAGGAACTTCTGGCTTCGTACTATCCGGGTCGTTTGCCCCGGGAAGGAGAATTGCGTACCTTTCCTGATATGAAGTTGAGTAAATTCCGAACCTTGTCCGCGTGGCTATTCCTGGCGTCTGTCCTGGCGCCCCGGATCGCGGCGGAAGGAGTTACCATGCCCGCTTTTCTCCTCGATGACTTCCGCTCCGACGTCTCCGCCCTGGGGACCCGGTGGGAGGGCTTCTCGGACCGGGTGATGGGCGGGATCTCGGACCTGCGCCTGGGGATCGAGGCGGACGCGGAGGGTCCCTTCCTTGCCCTGACCGGGGACGTGCGGCTGGAAAACCGGGGAGGCTTCATCCAGGCCCGATTGCTCTTGAAGGAAGGGAAGAGTTCCCACTACGACGGTTCCAAGCACCAGGGCATCCGCATGGTCGCCCGGGGTACCGGGGACGGCTACTACGTCTTCCTCCGCACCACCTCCATGGTCTTTCCCTGGGCCTTCTACCTGGCCCCCATCCCGGTGACCGAGGAGTGGTCCGAAATCCTCATCCCCTGGTCGGCCTTCGAGAAGGGCGATTTCGGGGCGGCCTTTCCCCTGGACGTGCGGAAGCTCAAGAGCCTGGCGGTCACGGCCTACAAGAAGGCCTTCCGTGCCCGGCTCCACGTGCGGGAAGTCGGATTCTACTGAGTCCGACCTCCCAGGGCCTTCCGCAGGAGCTGGATGTGTTTCCCCGGGTACACGGCCTGGGGACAGACCCGGGAACAGTGCAGGTGCCGCTCGCAGGCCGCGACTCCGTCCGGCCGGGCGGCCAGGGCGAGCATCCGCTCCGCGGCCCCCGGGTCTTTTTCCCGCTGCCGATTGACCGCGGCCAGGGCGGCCGGCCCGAGGAAGGGCGCCTCCACGGGGCAGGCGTCTGAGCATAGCCCGCACTCGATGCAGGCCTCGAAGCGGACCCCGCCGGCTGCGTCCGAGGGTCTGAGGTAGGAATACTCCCCGGGGATGCCGGCCAAGGCGGCGGTCGGCCGGGCGGCGATCCCGGAGATCACGGTTCCCCGACGAAGGGGTTCCAGGGTCACGACGAGTTCCCCGGACGGGCCGCGCTCGGGTTCCCGGGCGGGGCCGCCGGGTTCCCGGGGCCTCGGTGCCGCCAGGTCGGAGAATCGGGTCAGGCACATCAAGGACGGCAGTCCGTCGATGACGGCCCCGCAGGTCCCGCAGGACCCGTGGTGGCAGGAGTGGCGGTAGTGGGGGACCCTTGGTACCGGAGCGGCGGCTAGGTCCGGAACCGCGCCGGCGCCCGGTGCCGCGGTCCGGAGGATCGCCTCTTCGGCCCGGGCCCGGAGGGTTTCCAGGGCGTCCAGGACCGTCGCGTCCTCCGGGAAGCTCCCCGACAGCTCGACGAAGCCCTCCCCGTCCCGGATCCTCAAGATGACCGCGATCATAGGGACCTCCAGGACGGCAGGGGGTAGTCCGCGGTCCGGCAGGGTTCCTGGATGCCCAGGAAACGGCAGACCGAGTCCGCGGCCTTTTCGGCCATGGCACGCAGAACCGTGGCCTTGCCCCCGATCAGGGTGAACATCCCCGCCGCCCCCTGATCTCCGTGGTCCAGGACGGAAAAGTCCCGGCTGATAGCCCGGCCTTCGGCGTCGGAATCCGCCCTTCCCGCCAGGGGCCGGGCCGCGGCCCAGGCGGCGTGGAAGGGGGCGGAGGAGAACCCCGGAGCCAGCTCGTCCGCCCGGCCCAGGAGGAACTCGATCTCCTCCTGGGTCGGGAGGATCCCCTCGGGGGAATCGGCCCGGCGCTGGGTGCTGCCGATGATGGAAAGCCCGCGCTGGGGCACCAGGATGTCCCCGTCCCCGGGAGGAGCCAGGCGGGACAGGACCCTGTCGGAAAGCCTGCCCCGGACAGCGACCATGGTGCCCGGCGCGGGGCTGATGGGTATGTCCAGTCCCGCAAGGGCTCCCACCCTGCCGGCCCAGGCCCCGGTAGCGCTCACCAGGCAGTGGAAGGATACGCGCTCCCGGCGGCCGTCGGGGCCCCGGAGCCGTCCGCCCCGGACCCTGCCCTCCGAACTGTCGATCCCGACGAGCTCCGTGAAGGCCCGGAGTTCCGCTCCCAGGACGGCCGCGGCGGCCAGGAAGGAGGCGGGAAGGCGGTAGGCGTCTATGGTGCCGTCGGGCACCCAGACCGCCCGTTTGAGTTCGGGATTCAGGACGGGTTCCCGGGCACGGGCCTCCATAACCGGGATTTCCCGGGCGGGGATGCCCGCCTCCCGGCAGGCGGAGACGAAGGCGGGCGCGTAGTCCGCCTCGTCGTCCCGGAGGGCGGCGAAGATGCCGCCGTTGTACTCGATCGCTTCGGGGACGATGCGGCGGAGCACCAGGGTCTCCTCCATGCACTCCCGGGCGATGGCCCGGTCCCCGACTGCGTAGCGGGCCCCCGAGTGGAGCTGGCCGTGGTGGCGGCCCGTTGTGCCCGAGGTGAACTCGCCCTTCTCCACGAGGAGGACCGACAGCCCGCGCAGGGCCAGGTCGTAGGCAAGGGCCGCCCCGGAGCCCCCTCCCCCCACGATGCAGACCCGGGCATCGTGCCGGCGCGCAATCGGCGGATCGAACATGGGGACAGTATAGGCGGCCCTGCGAACGGGGGCAAGGCGAACGGGTTCCCCGAATTCGCTCCGGACCCCTTGACTTCTTTTCCTATTCACTCTAGTGTATTAATACACTACTACACCATGGAGGTAATCATGGTCCGATTCGACGCCGTGACGTTCACGTACGGCAAACGGCCGCTCTTCGAGGGCCTGGATCTTGCGATGGAGGCCGGATCGACGGTCGGTCTCCTCGGCCTGAACGGGGCCGGCAAGACGAGTCTCCTCAAGCTCGGGGCGGGGGCCTTGTTCCCCGCCTCGGGGCTTGTGGAAGTCTTCGGCAGGAGCGCCGGTCCGCGGTCCGCGGCTGTCCTTGCGGACGTCTGCTTCGTCCCCGAGGATCCCTGGGGCCCCGCCCTCTCTCCGGAACAGTGGCTTGGGAGGTACGGAACCTTCCGGCCGGCGATGGACGCCGGACTCTTCCGGACTCTCCTCGAGGAGTTCGCCGTGGATTCCGCCAAGAGCGTGGCCCGGATGTCCTACGGCCAGCGGAAGAAGTTCGCCGTGGCCGCCGCCCTGTCCAGCGGAGCCCGGGCCGTCTTCCTGGACGAACCCACCAACGGCCTGGACATCCCCTCGAAGGCCCAGTTCCGCCGGGCCCTGGCCGCGGCGTCCTCCCCGGACCGGGTGCTGGTCGTATCGACCCACCAGGCCCGGGACCTGGAGAACCTGCTGGACCCCGTGGTCATCCTGCACGGCGGGCGCATCCTGTGCTCCTTCCCCGCGTCGGCCCTGTCCGACAAGCTGTCGGTGGAACGGGTTTCGAGCCTGGACGGCAAGCCGGTGATTTACGCCGAGCGGGACGCCCTGGGCTGGACGGCCCTTCTGGCTAAGCCCGGCAGCGGCGCGGACCTGGAAATGGCCTTCACCGCCGCCGTGTCCCGCCCCGAGGCCTTCCGGGCCGCCCTGGAAGGGCGCGATCCCGGCCCCTTCACCCCCGACGCAGGAGACCAGAAATGAATACCGCAACCGTGCAAAAACCGTTTTCCTTCGAGCGCCTCGCGCTCCTGACCCGCAACCGCCTGCTCGAAGACCTCGCACCCTTCCTCATCGCCCTGGGGGCCGTGGCGGGGCTCAACCTCCTGTCCCTGATCCTGGGCGGAGCCGCCTTCTTTGACCACCCGTCCCGCCATTCCGGCCAGACCGCCTGGTCCTTCCTGATCTGGCTCGGCGGAGTCCTCCTGGCGGGCCGGGCCTTCGCCCAGATGCACAACGGCCGGGGCGGTTCCGACTGGATCCTCCTGCCGGCCACCCCCCTCGAGAAGTACGCGGCGGCCTTGGTCTCCTACCTGGTCGTGTATCCCGTCGCTGCCGCCCTGGCGGCAACGTGTCTCTCAGCGATCCTGGAGGGTCTGGCGATTCTTCTCCAGGGTTCCCGGGGCGTGATCTTCAACCCTCTGACGGGCCTGGACGAGAGGAGCCTCTTCGGGTACCTCTTTTTCGTGACCGCCTCCCTGGCCGCCTCGGCCCGGTTCGGCAAGCTCTCCCTGGTCAAGGCGGGTGCCCTCTTCGCGGTCTGGGGAGCCGTGCTCGGCTTCCTTTTTGTCTTCGGCCTCCTGATGACGACGCCGGAGGGCCGGGAAGCCCTGACCCATCGGCACTTCTCCTACCGATTCCACCCCGACTTCGACCCTGCATCCCAACCCGTCCTGCTGTGGCTAGGCCGCGCTTGGGGCTGGTTCTCCTGGGCCGCCGCAGCGGTCTACGGGTACTTCCGCGTGGCGGAAAAGGAAGCCGTCGATGAGGTTCAGTGATACGTCCCCCATCTACGAGCAGATCGCCGACGACCTGGCGGCCCAGGCGGTATCCGGCTCCCTGGCCGCCGGGGATCGCCTGCCCTCCGCCCGGGACCTGGCGGTCTCCCTCCAGGTGAACCCCAACACCGCCGCCCGGGCCCTTCAGGCCCTGGCGGACCGGGGGGTGGCCCGCTGCGAGCGGGGTACGGGCTACTTCCTGGCCGACGACGGCCCCGCCGTGGCGGCCCGGGAGCGCAGGGACCGGTTCTTCTCGGAGGAGCTCCCGAGGCTCTTCGCGAGGATGGAGGAACTGGGCATAGGCATGGAAACCATTCTGGAAACCTGGCGGTCCCGGACCGCCGGCGCGGGCGGCCGAGACGCCGCCGGGGAGAGGACGATATGAAGAAGAGCACGATAACCTTGATCGCCTACGCCGCGGCCAGCCTGGCCGCGGTGGCCGCGGCGGTGTTCATCCTGGCGATCTGAGTACCAGGACTCCGGTACCCGGCCGCCCGCCGGGACTATGGACGGCCCGGTCCGTTCGAACAACAAACGGTGCCCTGATAATCGGGGCGCTTCTTTTTATGTCCGAGCCGAGGCTCAGATCACGCCGGTCAGCACCAGGACCAGGACCACGATCGCCCCGATTCCGGACAGGCCCGCGATCACAGTCAGAATCTTCGATCCGGACTTCGCGGCCTTCACAAGTTCCTCTTCGGTCTTGAGGGAGACCAGGAAGCGGCCGCCCTTGGCGGAAGGCTTGCCCACCCGGAGGTGGCCCCCGTCGTCCCGGGCCTCGCCCAGGACGTAGACCGTCCGGCCCGTAGGTACGACCCACTCCTCCAGCCGGTAGCCGATCGTCCGGCGCCCCGCGCCGATCCCTCCCAGCCGGACGGTCAGGCCCCCGAAGCTGAGACTGGGGCCCTGGTCGCCCGGCTCGAAGCGGGACAGGGCCCTCTCCCCGTCCATGGATGCGCCCTCGGGATCCACCTCGCAGGTTCCCGTGGCGTCCCGGACCCGGAAGGGGACGCGGCGTTCGTTTGAAGAGACGGTCTCCGAGCCCCGGCGGGTGCCGGACCGCGTCTTACCGTCCGAATCCCGCTCGGTATAGGGCTCCTCGTACTCCCGGGTCACCACGGACCGGTACCACACGCACCCGGTCCCGGACATCTCGGCGGCCAGGGGCGCCTCGCACTCGATCGTGCCCTTGAGCTCCGAGGCCTGGGCCAGGGACCCGGCCCCGATCTCCTTGGCGATGTCCGAGGCCAGCCGGGACAGGTCCGCCGCCGAGCTCGTCTCGGTGGTCTGCATGTCATAGGCCTTCCGGCCCTGCCCCCGGCCCAGGAAAAAGAACAGCACGGCCAAGGCCGCGAGTCCGACGGGGATGAAGATCATGGGCA
>JBFZER010000304.1:0-23635 GCA_041306765.1 Spirochaetota bacterium
CTGGCCGCGGTCTCCGAGACCTTTCCCGTCCAGGAGTCTCGCAGGAAGTACCTCAAGGACGACGTCCTCGCGCTCTGGAGGGACCTGACCAGCGAACGGAGCCTCCGTTTCGCGGACTACCTGGGGAAACCCTCCGCCCTGGCCGCCTACGTGCGGTACTTCATGGCCTGGAACGTGGTCCGGCTCGTGCCGGTCCTGGCGAGCCTGCCCCTGGACCCGCCGGAAGGCGCGGTGATCCTGGACATCGGCTCCGGTCCCCTGACCCTCCCCATCGCGCTCTGGATAGCCCGCCCGGACCTCCGGGACCGGGGCCTCCGCGTGGTCTGCACGGACCGGGTCCGGAAGCCCATGGAATCCGGCCTGGCCCTCCTGGACGCCCTCCGGCTCAAGACCGGAGGGCCCGTACTGGGGGACGGGGCCTGGAAGGTTGAAACGCGGCATGCGGTGTTCCCGGACATGGGAGCCCCGGTCCGGGCGGACGTCGTGGCCTCGGCCAACGCCTTCACCGAGTTCTTCTGGAGCTCCGCCGCGCGCCGGGAGAGCCACCTGGGAGAGAGGGCCTCGGGCCTCCTTTCCGGCCTGGCAGCGGCCTGCAAGCCCGGAGGCGTCATCCTGGTGGCCGAACCCGGGGAACCCCGGTCCGGCGCCATGCTCTCCGCCCTGCGGGAGGCGGCGATCCTGGCGGGTATCCGGGTCGAATCGCCCTGCCCCCACGCCCGGGCCTGCCCCATGCCCGGGGCCTTCGGCGGCATGGGGGACCGGGTGGACGGCAAGGCCCGCTCCGCCCTGCCCCCCGTCCACTCCCCGCGCTGGAGACCCAAGATGCCCTGGTGCCATTTCCCGGTGCCCCTCGACACGGCGCCCGCTGCCCTGACCCGGTTCTCCGAGGAGGTGGGACTCCCCAAAGACCGGCTGACCGTCTCGTGGCTGGCCCTCCGCAAGCCCGCCGGGGACAAAGCTCCGGAGGGAGAGCAGAAAGGCCCCCTCCGCACCCGGCTCGTGTCGGATCCCATCCGCCTGCCCGGCGGCTGGGACGGCCGCTACGCCTGCTCGGACCTGGGCTACACCCTGGTGGTGGGCGCAGCCGCCCGGGAGGGGGCCGGCTGCCTCCTGGACCTGGACCGTCCCGCCCGGGTTTCCCGGGACGAGAAGTCCGGCGCGGTGATCGCTGGGCCTTGACATCCCCGGACACGATCACTATAGTTGCCTCCTGTCAGCGATGACGCTGGGGGCGTAGCGAAGTTGGTTTATCGCGCCGGCCTGTCAAGCCGGAGATCGCGGGTTCAAGCCCCGTCGCTCCCGTTTCCCGCCTCGCGGCGGGATTTTTTTTCTGCGGGCTGTAGCGCAGGGGCTAGCGCGCTTGGTTCGGGACCAAGATGTCGGTGGTTCAAATCCACTCAGCCCGAAAAAACCGTGCCACCTTTGGTGGCGCGGTTTTTTTTGCTGAGTGGATTTGAACGGCTTGGCGCGCCGAGCGGTAGCGAGGAAAAGCGCCCAGGATGGGCGCGAAAGCGCCAAGCCGTGGCCCGTAGCGAGCGATCAGGAAGATCGCGAGCGTAGGGCAAATCCACCCGAGCCCGATCTATGTTCAGAGCCGCGTCCCTTGCCGCCGACCCCCTGTCCTGGCATACTTCCCCCCATGCTCCAGACCCTGGCCTACTACCTGGCTTTCCTGATCATCGGCCTGGCCACCGCGTCCTTCGGCCCGGGCCTGCCCGAGTTCGCCCGGAACACGGGCGCAAGCCTTGCCGCCCTGGCGAACCTCTTCCTCTTCCACCGGATCGGCTACATAGCCGGATCCCTGGGGGGCGGTCGGCTTCTGGACCGGACCCGGGGCAACCGCCTGACCGGCCTGGTCCTGCTTGTGATAGCCTTGGGCCTCCTTTCCGTCTCCCTTGCCGGCACGCTCCCGATCCTCCTGGGAAGCATCCTCCTCCTGGGCCTGGCCCAGGGCACCGCCGAGACGGGGGCGAACACCGGAGTGGTGAGGCTCCACGGCCGGGAGGCGGGACCGTACATGAACGGCCTGCACCTTTCCTTCGGTGTGGGAGCCCTGCTGTCGCCGATCCTGGTATCGATTTCCCGGGGCGGAACCGGGTCCTTCCGGTCGGCCTACGGACTGTTCGCCGCCCTGGCGGTGCTGGCCGGGATCTGGATCCTCCGCCTGCCCGAACCGCGGGCGGAATCCCGGAACGGCGCGGGCGGAGCCGGCCGGAATCCCCTCCTGGCCGGGATGCTCGCCTGCCTGCTCTTCTTCACCATCGCGGGGGAGGCGGGGTTCGCGAATTGGGTCTTCAGCTATGCCCGGAATGCCGGGCTGGCTTCGGAGGCGGGAGCCGGCCTTCTTACCTCGGTCTTCTGGACTTCCCTCACCCTGGGGCGGCTGGTCGGAATCGCCCTCGTGCGCCGTCTCGGTCCCGCCCGGCTCCTGTCTGTCATCCTTCCGGGCGCCTTGACGGGGTCCCTTGTCTTCCTCGCAGTTCCGGGCGAGGCTTGGGCCCTTTGGACCGCTTCCGTTTTGTTGGGCTTCTTCCAGGCCTCCGTGGTGCCCGCGGCTTTCAGCTACGCGGGGGATCGGGGGATCCTCCGCGGTTCGGTCGCCGGTTTCCTCGGCGCCGCGTCATCCCTGGGTGGGATGGCCCTCCCCTGGCTCATCGGCAGGTACTTCGAATCCTCCGGCGGAGCGGTTTTCCCGGCCCTGGTCGCCGCGAGCCAGGCCGCCGCCCTGGCCTGCCTGGCGGGGGTTCGGCTGTTGAACGGGCGGTTTGGGCGGGATCCCGGCGGACCCAGGGCCAACAGCCAACGCCGAGACGGCGCCGGATCGCCGTTCGGGACAGGGTGACCCGGGCTCCGGTATAAATCCTCCCCTCGGTGATGCCGGATCGCCGTTCTCCGGAGAAATTGGGGGAAATTCACATTTTTTCTTGACACGAATGGATCCTGCAATCAGAATCTCGGTAGCCGGAATCGCCATGCAGGAATGATATTCCTCAACCCCCGGGAGAAACGCAGACTCGTGGACCGGAGGTTTCGGCGGACCCGTCATGATTCCGCGGCATGGGATCCGTCGCGGATGACAGCACGAAACCAAGGCTTCGGTAGACCGCAGCCTGGAATAGTATCGATCTGGAGGAATGGAATGAAGAGAATCAGGTTACTTGCGTTGGCCGCGCTCTGCGTAATGGTCCTCGCGCTGACGGCGGGCTGCAAGCCGGCCGCCTCGAAGACCGAGCAGAAACCTTCCGGAGAACCCATCGTCGTGAAGATCGGGCACACCGATTCATCCTCCCGTTCCACCCATGTCTGGGCGGTCTGGCTGGGGAAATACCTGGAAGAGAAGGCGCCCGGCAAGTTCAAGGTCGAGGTGTACCCCGACGGCCAGCTCGGCGACACTCCCGACCTCGTCGCGGGCGTCAAACTCGGCACGGTCACCATGACCTTCGACCTGTCCGCCGCCGTCACGGCGGCGACGGGCCCCGCTTCCGGATGCATCGACCTGCCGTTCCTGTATCCCACCTACGAGGACTGGATCAAGGGCACCTTCGAGAACGGAGGCCTGGATCTCTTCAACAAGACCCTGGAGGGTACCGGCTACTACTGCATCGACATGTACTACAACGGGATGCGGCAGGTCATCAGCAGCAAGAAAAACTACCACAACGCCGCGG
This sequence comes from Spirochaetota bacterium, assembly GCA_041306765.1. Taxonomy (GTDB): domain Bacteria; phylum Spirochaetota; class Spirochaetia; order Treponematales; family UBA12059; genus JAAYUR01. The sequence goes on from JBFZER010000304.1 coordinate 3,669, forward strand.
ACCTCAAGGGCCAGAAAGTCCGGGTGGCCCAGAACGAGCTGAATATCGCGATGTGGAAGGCGATGGGCGCGAATCCGACCCCCATGTCCTGGGGCGAAGTCATCACCTCCCTCTCCCAGAAGACCATCGACGCCCTGGACCACTCCCTCGGCGTGTTCAACGACTTCTCCCTGCACGAGATCGCGCCGTTCCTGACCCTTACGAACCACGCCAGTTCCCCCTTCCCCATCATCACCTCCAAGGCCTGGATCGACGGGCTTCCCGCCGACCTCAAGAAGATCTTCATCGAGGGCGTCCATCAGATGGCCAAGCAGCAGCGCGAGGCGGAGCGGGGCAACGAGATGGGCTACATCGACCGTTTCAAGAAGGCCGGCACGAAGATCGAGGAGCTGACTCCCGCGGAAATCGCCGCGTTCATCAAGTCGGTACAGCCCGTCTACGAGGCGCAGAGAAAGATCGTCGGCGACGAGGTCATGAACGCCTGGCTGGCCACCGTTCCCAAGAAGTAAACCCGTCTTGAAGGGGTCGTCCCGGGAGCCCGCCGGCTCTCGGGATGCCCCGGGCGCGCCCCGGGACCGTCCCGGGGTATTTCGTTCCTCAAAGCCGTACCCAACGCGGAAAGGAGAACCCGGGACATCCGAGCGCAGGCGCGAGCCCGCGACCGGTGGAGCGGGAAACGAGCGATGAAAAAGGTCATTCGCATCCTGGATCGTATCGAGGATTTCTTGCTCGTATCGATGTTCGCGGCCATGGTCGGCGTGATCTTCGTCCAGGTCATCATGCGCTACATATTCAACAACTCGCTGTCCTGGTCCGAGGAATTCGGAAAATTCCTCTTCGTCTGGCTCTCCTGGTTCGGCATCAGCATCGGCGCCCGGAGGAGGGAACACATCTCGATCACCCTTCTGGTCGACCGGCTCCCGCCGTCCGCCCGCCGGATCGCGGAAGTCGTTTCCGAACTGGTGATCATAGGCATCTGCCTGGTAACGGCGTACTACGGAGCCACCCTGGTCGTCAGCCAGGCGGGCACACGGTTCGCGGGCATCCGGATCAGCATGTCCTGGGGCTACCTCTCCGTCGTGGTGGGCTGCGTGCTCATGACGTTCCGGGGCATCCTAGCCATCCTGGAAAACTTCCGGGCCGCGGCTGCCGGAAATCGACCCGCCGCGGAAAAGGAGGGCTGATCATGGGCATGACCATATTGTTCATCGCCCTGTTCGTCATGCTGATGATCGGAGTGCCCGTGGGATTCGCCATAGGCGGCGCGACCATGATCGCGATGTTCCTCGGATCCGACCTCAACATGGTCATCAGCGCGCAATACTGCTACTCCGGGATCAGCTCGTTCACGGTCATGGCCATTCCGTTCTTCATGCTGGCGGGGATCATCATGTCCACGGGAGGAATCGCCCGACGGATCGTGAACTTCGCCTCCGCCCTGATCGATTTCGTGACGGGCGCCCTGGGCTGCGTCACAGTCCTTTCCTGCATGTTCTTCGGAGCGCTTTCGGGGTCGGGCATGGCGACCACCTCCGCCATCGGCGGCATGATGATCCCGGAGATGAAGCGGAAGGGGTACGATCCCCCGTACGCCGCCACCCTGGTCTGCTTCGGGGGGATCGTGGGTCCGATCATACCGCCCAGCCTCTCCTTCGTGCTCTACGGCGCCACGACGGGAACCCCCGTCCCCAAGCTGTTTCTGGGAGGCATCCTGCCGGGCATTTTCCTGGGCCTTGTCTTCCTGGGCATGAACATCTACATGTGCAACCGCAGCGGGACCGACCTCCATAGCGGCGCCCCCGCGGGAACCGACGCCCCGAAAGTACCCGTCAAGGAATTCCTGCGAAACCGGATCAAGAGGATCGCCGCCGCGACCAAGGATGGATTCTGGGCCCTCCTGTCCCCGGTGATCATCCTGGGCGGAATCTACTCCGGGATATTCACCCCCACGGAAGCCGCCTGCGTCTCGGTGATCTACTCCATCCTGGTCAGCCTCTTCGTCTACCGGGACATGAAGCTGGCGGACTTGTACGAGGCGCTGCTGGCCGCGGCGGTCTTGAACGGGATCACGTCCTTCCTCCTGGGGTATTCCACCGTATTTTCGACCTTCATGACCTTCGAGAAGGTTCCCCAGATGATCACGGCGCTCCTGACCACGTTCTCGAACAATCCCTACGTGATCCTCCTGCTGATCAACGTCTTCCTGTTGATCGTGGGGTGTTTCCTCGATACCGTGCCCGCGGTCATCATCATGGCGCCGATGCTGCTGCCGACGGTCCGGGCCCTCGGAATCAACCAGGTGCATTTCGGGATCATAATGGGTGTAAACCTGGCCATCGGGCTGTGCACGCCGCCCTACGGCTGCAACCTGTTCGTCGGCGCGGCTGTGGCCAAGATCAAGATGGACAGCATGTTCAAGTACATCTGGCCCTTGTTGACGGTCGCGATCGCGGCGCTCCTGGTCATAACCTACGTGCCCTGGCTTTCGCTCGCGTTCCTGAAATAGTACCGTAGCTGGTGGAGGACGGCCGCCCGGGCCCCGGAAGATGGGGGCGCTCGGGCGGCGGGTCCCGCGCCATGGGGCCCCGCCCCCTCACCCCTTCCGGATGAAGGTCCCCTCGTCCAGCTCCCGGAAAGCCCGGTCCAGCTCGGCCCGGGTGTTCATGACGATGGGGCCTCCCCAGGCGATCGGCTCCCCCAGGGGGGCTCCGGAACAGAGCACGCAGCGGACGGGACCGGCCCGCCCGGCCGTAAGCCGCACGGCGTCGCCGTCCCCCAGGAGGACCGCCCGCCGCCGGTCCTGGAAGGAACCGGATTCCGGGGCGTCGAAGGATACCGAGCCTTCCATGATGTATACGAAGGCGGTGTCTCCGACCGGGACGGGGACCTCGAGGGAGGCCCCGGGCTCCAGGGCGATGTCCAGGAGGGTGGCGTCCACGTGCTCCCCCCGCTTGGCCCCCGGAACGCCCCGGAAGGAACCGCCCACCACGGCGACCCGGGCGCCGTCATTTTCGACCACGGGGATCCTCTCCTTCGGAAGGTCGCCGTAGGCCGGCGGGGACATCTTCCGGACCCCGGGCAGGTTGAGCCAGAGCTGGAGTCCCAGCATCCGCGGCGAAGCCTTGGGCATCTCCTGGTGCAGGATCCCGCTGCCCGCGGTCATCCACTGGCAGCCTCCGTCCAGGATGCTCCCCTTGTTTCCCAGGCTGTCCCCGTGCTCGATGTCCCCTTCCACCAGGAAGGTGACCGTCTCTATGCCCCGATGGGGGTGCCAGGGGAAGCCCCGGACGTAGTCGTCCGGGTCCGTGGAGTCGAAGGCGTCCAGGAGGAGGAAGGGATCGAAGTCCTGGACGTCCCGGTGCCCCAGGACACGAACCAGCCGGACCCCCGCCCCGTCCACTGCGGGCGCGCCGGTCACGACGTTGCGGATGGTACGGTACTTCACGATGAACCTCCAAGCTGGCCGCAGGCGGCCCTGAGGGACCGGCCCTTCTCGATCCTGCGCCGCACGGGCACGCCCCGGGCGGCCAGGCCTTCCAGGAAAGCTGCGATCTCCGCTTCACCGGGCGCCCGGCCGATCGGGGCGCGGCCGGGGTTGTAGGGGATCACGTTCACCAGGGCCCGGCCGATCCTGCCGACGAAAGCCGAGACGACATCCATATCTTCGACGGCGTCGTTGAGCCCGGGGATCAGGCAGTAGTTCACCCCGAATGTGAAATTCCTCCGCATCGGATAGGCCGCCAGCGCCTCCGCCAGCTCTCCCAGGGGCCAGGTCCGGTTGATGGGCATCAGGCGGTCCCGGAGCCCGTCCCGGGCGGCGGCCAGGCTCACGGAGAGATTGAGCCGCTTGAGGCCGAGACCGCGAAGCCGCCGCAGACCCTCCACGTGGCCCGCGGTGCAGACCGTGATCCGCTCCTGGGAGTACCCCAGGCCCCGGGGATCCCGGAGCGTATCGAGGGCTCCGAACAATCCTTCGAGGTTGTCCAGGGGCTCCCCCATTCCCATGAACACGACGTTCCGGAACCTTAGGCCCAGGGCTCCCGAGGCCGCCTCGACCTGGCCGACGATCTCGGCGGCCGAAAGGTTCCGGGTCAGTCCCGCCTGGCCCGTCTCGCAGAAGGCGCAGGCCCGGGCGCAGCCGACCTGGGAGGAGACGCAGGCGGTATAGGTCCCTCCGAACATGGGTACCGCGACCGTCTCGATCGTAGTTCCGTCCGCCAGGCGGTACGAGAACTTGACCGTGCGGCCCGCCGGGCCCTCCTCCGAGGCCGAGGCGGTCATTTCGAGGGGGGACGCCGAGGCGTTCAGCGGGGAACCGCCCGCTCCACGACCGTGGGATCCAGGCCGAACCAGGCTTCCGCGGCCTTGAGCTCCGGGAAGAACCTGTCCAGGAGCATGTGGACCGTTTCCCGCGGCTTCCCGGCCGGGGTGGCCCGGGCCAGGAGCAAATAGAAATACGGGGGCGCCTCGAATCGGCCGTCCTTCCAGGCTCCCGCTATCAGCCGCTCAAGGCGCGCCGCTCCCCGGGCCTCCCCGGACCCGATGGCCCGGGCCGCCCGCTCCTCCTCCTCGGCCTTCTTCCGCACGACTTCGGCGGCAAGTTCGGCATAGGAGTATTCCCGGATCCGCTCGACGTGCAGGGACTGGGCCGCGCACTCCAGGCACTTGAGCAACAAGCGCCCGTCCAGACGCATCCGGTCCGGGAAGAATCCCTTGGAGGGCCGCAGAGCCTCCGCGGCCAGGGGCGCCCCGAGCCGGGCGGCCTCCCCCCGGAACCGGGCCTCCGCCTCCGGGTCCGGGCGCAGGAAGAACGAGTAGCCGGAAAGGCGGCCGAAGACCCTCATCGTGTCCAGGTAGCCCAAGAGGGTGAAGCGGTCCAGGAAGCTCCTGTCGAAATCGAGCATGCCTCCCATCTGGATGGAACTCTTGATGTAGACGGTCTCCGAACCCTCCACGTCGGGCTTGATGTTTATGCCCGCCCCGGAGACGTCCACCACGATGATCCGGCGGTATCCCCGGCGCCGGGCCATCTCGTAGGGGACGTTGTCGTAGACGCCTCCGTCCACGTAGGTCTTGCCCTGGATCTTGGGCAGGGTAAACCCGGGCACGGCGGAACTGGCCATCAGGTAATCCACCAGGCTCCCCGGCTCCATCCCGTCCAGGAAGACCTCTTCCGGGGACAGGTCGCTGACGTTCACGGTCGTGACCCCGAAGTCGAGGCCCCGGGAGCGGACGGCCTTCTCGTCGATGAACTTCTGCAGGGTGGCCCGGAGGGGCGAGGTGTCCAGGCCCCCCTTCCGGGCCAGGCTGCGGGAGACCTTCTTGATCCTCAAGACCATCTCGGACCCGTCCGGGAGCCCCTCCGTCTCGGGGCCCACGTCCACGATGGACTCGAGCTTGATGGTCTCCCCGATCTCCTGGAGCTCCTTCTCGAGCCCCTGGGCCAGGAAGGCGGCGATGATGGCCCCGATGGAGTTGCCGACGTAGGCGTTCACCGGTACGCCCAGCTCCCGGAGGGCCCGCCAGGCCCCGATATGGTAGACCCCCTTGGCTCCCCCGCCGCCCAGAACCAGACAGTAGGGACGCTCCGGGTCGAATCTGTACGTTCGCTTGTTGGACTTGGCCATGCCAGGATTGTCGGGATTCCGGGGCGGCCGTGTCAACGGGTGCCGTCGAAATCGGCGGGACGGGGACAGAGCTCGACCGGACGGGGACAGAGCTCGACCGGACGGGGACAGAGCTCGATGCCGGGGACAGAGCTCGATGCCGGCGTGGCGTGGGATCGATTCCGCCTTCCCCCGGTGCCCGGACCGTGCGATACTGAAAGTCGCCGCGGGCACCTCCGGCCTCCGCCGGGGACCGCGCCGCGGACCGCGGGGAAGGAGGATCCATGAAGGACCTGGGCGAGACCCTCCTCAGGAAGGAGGCCTTTTCGGAGATCGTCATCGGCAACACGGCGATCGTACGGGCCCTGGTGGAGTCGGGGGTCCGGTCCGTGACGGCCTACCCGGGATCCCCGACCCCGGAAATCGCGGACGCCATCGCGGCCATCCCCGTGGACAGGCGGCCCTTCCGCTTCGAGTTCTCCGTCAACGAGAAGGTGGCGGCGGAGGTGGCCTTCGGCTCCGCCCTGGCCGGCCGCCTGTCCGCTGTCTTTTTCAAGAGCGTAGGCCTGAACGTGGCGGCGGACAGCTTCGTCCAGCTTCCCCTCCTGGACATACCCGGGGGGCTGGTGGTGATCCTGGGGGACGACCCCGGGGCCAACTCCAGCCAGAACGAGCAGGACAACCGCCATTACGCCCGGATGAGCTACATGCCCCTCCTGGAACCCGCCAACGCCCGGGAGGCCTACGGGATGTTCAAGACCGCCGCGCTCCTGGCCGCCCGCCACCGGACCGCTGTGATCCTCAGGCTGACCACCCACGTCTGCCACGCCAAGGAGAAGGTAGACTTCGAAGCCCTGCCCCCCGCCGCCCCCGAACCTGCCTGGGGCTTCGACCCGGACCGGGAGAACTACGTGCCCCTGGCTTCCACGGTCTTTCCTTTGAAAAAGCGGGCCCTGGTACGCCTGGCCGCGATCGGGAAGGATCCCGAGGCGCTCGGGACGAACCTGGAAGAGGGTTCCGGGTCGCGCCGGGGGATCATCACCGCGGGCACCGCCTGGCTTTCCCTCCGGGACGTCCTGGAAGACGCGCGGCCGGACTCGAAGAGGCCGGACATTCTCAAACTGGGCCTGGTGCACCCCCTGCCCCGGGAATCGGTGCTGGCCTTCCTTAAGACCCACCAGGAGGTTAAGGTCCTGGAAGAACTGGACCCGGTGCTGGAGACCGAGATCAAGGCCCTGGCCTACGACGAGGGCCTTTCGACCCGCATCCTGGGCAAGTCCGGCATCGAGGACCTCATGGGCGAGTACGTCCCGGCCAAGGTCCGGGACATCCTGGCGGGCACCTGGCCGGACCTCTTCGACGGACCCCGGCCGATTGCCCTGCCGGCCGCGGCGAGCCCCCGGCCGCCCCAGATGTGCCCGGGCTGCGGGCACCGCTCGGCCTTTTACGCGATCAAGAGAGCTCTGTCCCCCGGAGACGTCACGGTGGCGGACATCGGGTGCCATACCCTGGGCTACCTCCCGCCCTACCGCATGGGCGGGGTCCTCCTGTCCATGGGCCACTCCACCTCCACCGCCTCGGGGCTTTCCATCTTCCGGGAGGGCCGGCGGGTGGTCTGCTTCCTGGGGGACTCCACCTTCTTCCACGCCGGTATGCCCGGGATCGTAAACGCCGTGTACAACCGCCACGAGGTTCTCCTCATCGTGATGGAAAACGGCACCACTGCCATGACGGGCCACCAGGACCATCCCGGGACGGGAAGGTCCTTCAACGGCGAGGCGCCCAAGGTCTCCGTGCGGGCCGCCCTGGAGGGCCTGGGGGTGAAGAACATCCGGGAGGTGGACACCTACCGCCAGGCCGAGCTTGGCTCCATGGTCCGGGAAGCCCTGGCCGAGCCGGGCTTCAAGGTGATCATCGCCCGGCATCCCTGCATGCTCAAGCTGACCCGGGAAGCCCGGCGCAGGGCCGGGGCCGCCTGGAAGGTCCGCCAGGTAAGGGTGGATCTAGAGACCTGCGTGAAGAACCACGAGTGCATCGAGCGCTTCGCCTGCCCGAGCTTCCAGGCCCGGGGGGACAGAGCCGTGGAGGTCAGCCGGGACCTCTGCATAGGGGACGGCTCGTGCCGGCAGACCTGCCCCGCCGGGGCCCTGGCCCAGGACAAGGAGGACCGGCGATGACCGAGCGCTTCGACATCTACATCGCGGGAGTGGGGGGCCAGGGGATCGGCCTTCTGTCGGAGGCCCTTATCCGTGCCGCCGACGCCGCGGGCCTGCCGGCCCGGGGCTGCGACACCCACGGCCTTGCCCAGCGGGGCGGCTCCGTCGCCAGCCACGTCCGGATCGGCCTGCGCTGCCACTCCGCCCTGGTCTCCGAGGGCTCCGCGGACCTGGTGGTGGCCCTGGAGATCCACGAGGCCGTATCCGCGGGCCGGGCCTACCTCAAGGAAGGGGGAACCCTGGTCTGGTGCGACGCCTCCTGGCAGCCCCTGGCCGTGCGCCTTGGGGAGGAACGCCCAGCCGCAGCGGCGGACGTGGACGAGGTCGCGGCCCTGCGCCGGGGCCGGGCGATCCGGGTTCCCGCCGACGCCGCCCCGGATCCCCGGATGCAGAACGTCGCCGTGCTGGCGGCGATCTGCCGGGGCGGCCTCGTGCCGGCACTCGGCCTGGAACACGCCCGGGCGGCCTTAGCCGACCTCATGTCCGGCCCCGCCCTGGAGGCGAACCTGGGGCTGCTGGAATAGGAAACGGGGAGGACGGCCTCCCGGGCCGTCCTCCCCTGCAAGGATGCGAGTCTCATCTGCGGCCGGGCGCCGCCCCGCCGCTCGACCGGGTCCTGACTCCGGACTCCAAACTCCTCAGTCCTCCAGGTACCGCACCGTCATCGACGAGAAAAGCTCCAAGGCGGTGTCGATCCCGTCCAGGCCCGGCCGGACCTCGCCGTCGGACCCGTCCACGGACCCGATGCCGACGGGCTGAAACCGGGCCTCCCTCGGCCCGGCGCCGATCTCGAGTTCTGCCCGATAGACCACCGAGGGCTGGCCGTTCACGCCCGCGTTCTTCTCGGTAAAACTTCCGTTCCAGTCGTAGGAGCGGTTCGTCTCGAGCTTGATCACGTAGGTTCCCGCGGGGAGGCGGGCCGCCATGCCGTTGCCGTAGACCACCGAGGAACCGACGGTGGTGGGGGATGAAACCGCGTCCGCTCCGGAGGATTTCCGGGCAGACCACACCGGCAGGGCCTCGGGACGCCCCTGTTTAGGCGCAGCCCGGTAGTTCCCCGTGACCGCCAGTTCCGTGACGTAAAGAGTGTCCAGGAACCGTCCGTCCGGAGTCTCGACCCAGGCGGCCACCTGGGGCCAGACCGTGTACTCGATCCACAGCACCTTCATGTCCTTCGCGTAATGGGGACCCGGCTCCAGCCGGAGTTCGAGACGCGGCCCCGAGACGGTCCCGGGCTTGGGCTGGGGCAGCGCGGCGGGTTCGCCCGCGCAGGCCGCCAGTACCAGGCCGGCCAGTACGTAGACGGCGATTCCGCCCGTCTTACCCATGTTCTTATCAACCATGATCTCTCCTTCGTGCCGAATCCTCTTGATTGTTGGCACTTCCAACATTATACTGATGGGTGTTGGCAGTGTCAACATAAATGAGCGAAATCTTTTGCCCTCCGGCGATTCGGCCGGGGGACGGGGGGAATGAATGAGGGATCTGCACGTCATCATCGGAACCGGCCCCGTGGGCCGGGCCGTCGCGGAAGCCTTGGCGGCCCGGGGTCGGAAAATCCGGATCATCTCGAAAACAGGCAGGATGCCCGACCCTCCGGTCGGGGCGGAGGTCCGGGCGGTCGAGGTCCTGGACCGGCCGGCCCTGGACTCGGCCGTGGCGGGAGCGGCCGCGGTGTATCAGTGCGCCCAGCCGCCCTACGGCCGCTGGGCCGCGGAGTTTCCGGCCTTCCAGCGCGCCGTCCTGGAGGCCGCCGAGCGCGCCGGGGCGCGCCTTGTGCTGGCGGAAAACCTGTACGGCTACGGCGACAGGGGCGGCGCGCCGATCCGGGACGACAGCCCCATGGCGGCCGCGGACGCGAAAGGCCGCACCCGGCTGGCGATGAGCGAAGAGGCCTTCGCGGCCCATGAGGCCGGGCGGCTTCCCGTCGCGGCCGTCCGGGCCTCGGACTTCTTCGGCCCCTGGGCTTGGGGACAGAGCCACCTGGGCGCCCGGTCCCTGGGTCCCCTGGCCCGGGGCAAGGCCGCCTCCATCTTGGGATCCCCGGATGTCCCCCACACATTCACCTACGTCGGGGACTTCGGAGCCGCCCTCGCGATCCTCGGGACGACGGGGGAAGGGGACGGCCGGGCCTGGCTTGCGCCGAACGACCGGCCGCTTCAAACCCAGCGGGAAGCTCTGTCCCCGGCGGCCGGGCTTTTGGGCCGTCCCCTGCGGGTCAAGGCCCTGGGACGCCCGGCCCTCACCCTGGCTTCCCTCTTCGTGCCCGTGGTCCGGGAACTCCTGCCCCTGCTCTACCAGTTCGAAAAACCCTACGTCGTGGAGTCCGACTCCTTCCGGCGCCGCTTCGGGATGGAACCGACTCCCTTTGACGGGGCCCTGGCCCAGACGATAGACTGGATGCGCAAACGGGGGCTGACGGAGTGAGCGTACCGGAGAATAAAAAGGATACCTATCATCACGGCCACCTGAGGGAAGAGCTGATCCGCCGGGGCCTCGACGCCCTGGAGAAGGAGGGCGCGGAGGTCTTGAGCCTACGGGCCCTTGCCGAGTCGGCGGGGGTATCCAAGACTGCCCCGTACCGGCACTTCAAGGACAAGGACCTCTTCCTGGGGGCCCTGGCGGACGAGGGATACCGGCTGCTGCATGAGGCCTTGGCGGCGTCCATCGAACCCGACCGGAAACGGCGCCGCGGCCAAAGCCCGGTCAGCGCCATGGGCCGGGCCTACATGTCCTTCGCGGTCGCCCGGCCGGCCCTCTACCGCCTGATGAACTCGCCCCTGATTTGCCGCATGCCCGCGGAGCTCACGCTCTGGGCCCGCAAGTCCCTGCTCCTGCTGGCCGGGACACTGGCGGCCGACCGGAAAGGCCCGGCAAAGGACCCGGCCCCCGGCGCGGGCGGCCCGCCGGACCTGGACGCCACAGCCGCGGCCTGGGCCTACATCCACGGCCTCGTGCTGATCCGGATCGACGGCCTGTACCCCGCAGACCTGCCCGAACCGGACTGGGACCGCCTGGCGGGGGTGGTGCCGGAGCTGCCGGGACGCTAGGGCCGGGATCGCGCCGGAATCCGCACCGTGAAACTCGTCGTCCCCCCGGGCACGGACTCGAGGTCGATCCCCCAGCCGTGGGTTTCCACGATGGACTTCACGGACGCCAGCCCCAGGCCGAAGCCTCCGGAGTTGCGGCCGGGGTCCGCCCGGTAGAAGGGCTCGAAGACCAGGTCCCGGCGGTCCGCGGGAATCCCCTCTCCCTCGTTCGAAATCCGGACGAGGACCTCGGCCCCCTCCTCCCAGGCGGAGGCGAGCAGGACCGAATCCGGGGGGGAATAGGTTTCCGCGTTGTCCAACAGGTTTTCCAGGACCCTCCGAGCCATGTCCCGGTTCATGTCCGCGATCCGAGCCGGTTGCAGACGCAAGTCCACCGCCAGCTTCCGTCCCCGGGCGGCAGCCTCGTCCGAGAGGAGTCCCAGGGTCTCCGCCAGGAAGGCGGAGAGGTCGCAGGCTTCCAGGGTCTGCCGCCATTCCACGGTGGTCATCCGGGCCAGCTCCACAAGGTGGGAGATCCGATGCCCCAGGACGCCGGTCTTCTCCCGCAGGACCTTCAGGTACGACTCCCTCTTGTCCGGGCTGTCCGCCAGGCCGTCCGCAAAGGCGTCCAGGTATCCCTCCAGCACGGCCAGGGGGGTCTTGAGGTCGTGGGATACCGCCAGGATGAACCGGTCCCGGCGCTGGTACTCTTCCTTGAGCCTGCGGCGCATGGAATCCATGGACGCCGCGAGGGAGGCCAGGGAATCCCCGGGGAGAAGGGAGGGCTCGAAGTCCAGGTCTCCCGCGGCGATCCTGCGCGTCGCCTCCTCCAGCTTCCCCATGGACCGCCCCAGGGACCGGAGGATCCCGAGGGACACCAGGACGGTGAAGAGAATGACCGTACCCAGGGCGGCCACGGGCAGGAGGGGGAGGAAGAGGGAGGGGCCGAACTCGGCGGCGGGGGAGTCCGAGCGGAATACCGCACTGTACTCCCGGCCTCCCGAGGATAGACGGATGGTTATCTCGTCCGCCCCCGGTCCGGCCGCGGGGGCCGGGCGCTCGAAGACGATCCGGCCGGTTTCGGACTCCGCCACTCGGATCGACAGATTCTCCGAACCCCGGGAGATCCGGGAAAAGTCGCTCTCCGCGAGGGCTTCGGCAAGCCGGGTCTCCATCTGCCGGATTCCGAGCTCCAGGGGCGACACGTCCAGGGAGGAAAAGCCCGGGTATTGGCTCCGCAGGTAGAGAACCAGGAGGGCCGAGCTCAGGACGGGCAGGACGGCGATGCCCGTCATGAGCAGGAGGAGGCGGGCCTTCAATCCCATGGCCCGATCCTCCGGAGTTCCCCGGGATTGAAGCGGTAGCCCTTGCCGTAGACCGTCTCAAGGTGGCGGGGTTTCGCGGGATCCTCCTCCAGCTTGCGCCGGAGGCGTTGGATGTAGACCCCCACGATGGAGAGATCCCCGTAGACCTGGCCCCAGACCCTCTCGTAAATCTCCTTGGGCGTGGCCGGCCGCCCGCCCGCGGAGGCCAGGAAGACCAGGATGTCCACCTCTTTCGCGGAAAGGCCCACCCGCAGGCCGCCCCGGGTCAGGACGCAGGTCTCCGGGTCGAGCTCGAAGTCCCCGAAGCGCAGGAGCTTCCTCGCGGTCGTCCCCTCCCGAAGCCGGCGAAGGAGGGCCTGGACCCGGGCGGCCAGGACCCGGGGAGCCGCGGGCTTGACGATGAACTCGTCCGCCCCCAGCCCCAGGCCCAGGACCACGTCCTCGTCCGCCTCCCGGGCGGACACGACCATGACGGGCACCCGGTCGTCCCGGCGAAGGCGGCGGAGGAACTCGAAGCCGTCCATGCCCGGCAGGTTGATGTCCAGGATCACGAGGTCGAAGCGTTCCGAGGAAAGCCGGGCAAGGGCCTCCTCGGCGGAGGGTACCAGGGCGCAGGTCATGCCCTCCCGCTCGAGGTACATCCCCGCAAGGCGGGCCAGGTCGGGCTCGTCCTCGATCACCAGTATCCGGGCGTTCACGGCTCGGCATCCTCCTAGAAGGAGAGTCCCTTCGTCTCGACGGAGAGTCCCAGGGTGCGTCGGGGCCCGGGGAACCCGTACTCGCTCCCCGTCTTTCCGTAGCGCTCCCCGTAGGATACCGCAATCCGCAGGTTCTTGAAACCCGAGTACGAGGCGGCCGCGGTGACCTTGCCCGAGCGGTCGTCCAGGTTTCCCAGCCAGAGCAAGGAGACCCCCGCGTCGCTCCGGGCGATGTCCGAGAGCGCCAGGCTCGCCGCCGCGTAGCTCTGTCCCCGGAGGTAGAGGTCCTCCGGGCCGATCTGCCCCGAGCCGACAAGGGCGGCAACCCCCGCCGCGTGGGTCGTGAAGAGGTCCGGGTCCGGGTACCCCGCCCCGTTCCACAGGTACTGGGCCGAGGCTGCGAGGTTCCAGGTCTCCGTCTCGTCGCTCCAGGTCCAGGAAAAGCCCAGGGTGCCCTGGAAAGCCGGCTGGGCCTCCCGGGTTTCTACGGAAACGCCGAGAGGCGCACCGGCGTCCTCCACCACATAGGTTCCCATGCCCCCGCCCCGGAGAACCGCCTCGGCGTAGAGGTCCGCGCCGAGGGCCGGCCCGGTGGCGGTCAAGGCGGCCGCCCAGGGCCGGTCCGGACGCCAGGCACCGGCCAGGGACAGCTCTGTCCCCATGACAACCCCCTCGGCCTTGGCCGCTACCCCCACGGTGCCGTCCGCCTCCATGTCCTGGAGCAAAGCGTAGGCATAGAGGTTCGAGGTGCCCCGAACGCCGTGAAGCCGGGCCGCCACGGGGCCCGCCAGTTCCTCCTCCGGGTTTTCCGGATCGATCCGCTCCAGGTTGATCACGTTGGCCGGACTCCAGTACCGCCCGACCCCCCAGTTGACCGTCTGCTTTCCCGCCCGGAGGTAGAGCCCCGGATCCAGGGTCAAGTCCGCGAAGAGCTCCCGAAGGGCCCAGTCTCCGGCCTCCTCGAAGGGATAGGCCGCCCGGGCCTTGGCGAATACCCGGACCTCCTCGCTCGGCCGGGCGTCCAGGAAGAAGGTTCCCGACACGTCGAGCTCCGCCCCGGGAGCCCCGGCCCATTCGCCCTCCGCAAGGGCCTCGGCGTCCAGGGTACCCGCGGCCTCGAGGGTGAAGAACCCGCCCCAGCGGACTCTTTCCAGGGCAGGAAGCCCGTCATCCCCCGAATCCGCGGCTCCGGCTTCGGGCGCCTCGGTCACCAGGGCATCCCCGGGGCCGAAAAACTCATCGTCCGTCGGGGACAGAGCTGCCTGCGCGGAGGCGGTCCGGACAGCCAGGGCCAGGAGCAGGGCGGCGAAGGCGCGCCCGAGTCGTATCGCATTCATACTCCGCCTCCCTTAACGGTTCACCCGTTCAACGTAGGCCTTGGTGAAGACCTCGTCCGGAACGGGGCGCAGGCTGATCTCCTCCATCAGGATGGAGGTCTTTTTCCCGGGCACCAGGGCGTCCACGTAGGTGAACCGGTCGCAGACCAGGGACGATCCCACCCGGGCGTAGCTTGTGTAGTAGGCGGTCCGCAGAAGCCGCCCGGACAGGGAGTAGTCCTCGCTCTTCAGGAGGAGGCCGTCCTTCTTGGTGATCCAGATTTTCTTGGACGAGTAGGCCGTCTCGTCGTGCCGGGCCGCAAGGTCCAGGATCCAGGTCTCGTGGGCGCCGAGCCTGCCTTCCGCGTGCGCCGTGACCGCGTAATCCTCCGCCAGGGAGGAAAGCCCGAAGTCCGAGTTCTTGGCGTCCGTCCCCTGGAAGTTCTCCTTGACGGAGCTGTGGGTGAACTTTCGGCTCTCGGGATCGTAGAACCACAGGGAGTCGTCCACCCGCAGGTAGCCCTGTCCCAGCTCGTTCTCGGGCTTGAGGATCAGGAGGAGCAGGGTGTCGGCTCTGTCCCTCCGGAACATCCGCACGCTCCGGGTCTCGGTGCCCTCGGAGGGGTCCTCGGACACCATGGTGAGGCGGGCTGAAAAATCCGAGGACTTGAAGTTCGTCCGGCCGTCCACGGCCGCCAGCAGGGCCTTGAAGTCCGGGGTCCCGGATCCCTGGGCCGCCAGGGGCGCGGTCAGGGCGCAGAAAGCGAGGGCCAGGAAGGCCGCCGCGGGCATTGTCATTCTCATGAAGTACTCCTTTCAGGTCAGGGATCTCGCCCGGCTCCCCGAGGGGTTTCGGGCTCTGAAGCGGACGCTGGGCATCCGCCGGAATCGTCAATTCGAAGCCCGGAGCGCCTCCGCCGGCTTGAGGCGGGACGCCGCCCGGGCCGGAAGCCAGACCGCCGCAAGGCTTGCCGCGCAAAGGAGGACGAGGTTTCGGGCCGTCTGGACGAGGCTCAGGGAGAATCCGATGCGCCCGGAGTCCAGGAAGAAGGAGAGCATCGAGCCGCCGGGGATGATCACGATCCGGGACAGGGCCATGACCGCCAGGGCCCCGGCCAGTCCCGCCAGGGCGCCGTACAGGGAGACCAGGAGGGCCTCCCAGAGGAAGATGTCCCGCACTCCCGAGCGCTGGAGTCCCAGGGCCCGGAGGGTCCCTATCTCGGCGGTCCGCTCCACCATGACCATCCGGTAGGAGTTGAGGACCCCCACCATGGTGATGGCCAGGAGGATCACGAAGACCCAGAAGGACAGGGAGTCCGCCACGGCCAGGATGGAGTTGAACTGGGACATGAGGTCGTTCAGGGTCGAAAGGCCGTACCGGGTGCCTTCCCAGCGCTCCCCGTCCGCGACGCTCCGGGGACCCGAGCCGCCCAGGAACCTCTCCGCCATCCGGCGCATGGGATCCGAGTCCCCCTCCTCCCGGGCTTCCACCGGGGCCGTCCGCGCCAGGTCCGCGAAGATACTCCGGGCTGTGACGTCGATGTCCCGGTCGTCCTTGAGCCATACGTTCAGGGTCTGGAACTCCCCGGGCCCGAGCCCCAGCAGTTCGTTCACCGTCCCCCGGTCCGCGTAGCCGGAGTTGACGCCGAAGGCGGACTGCCCCTCGTAGGTCGCGACCAGGACGAGCTCCGTGACGTTCTGCTGGCCGAAAACCGAGGAAGTCCGGAAGAGCAGGGCTTCCCCCGCTTCCACCCCCAGCCGCGCCGCGGCGGAGTCCGGCAGGACCAGGGACCCTGGTTCGGCCAGCCGGTCCAGGGATCCCGACAGGACCCGGAGGCCCCGGGCGAAGCCGGCCTCCTCCGCGAAGTCCACCCCCGTCAGGGTCAGGCGCAGTTCCCGGGTTCCGAAGATCAGGGTCCCGGTACCCCCGGAGCGCCTGCGGATGTCGGCGATTTCGTCCCCGTAGGCCCCGAGCGTCGACTCCAGGGGCCCCGGGTCCGCCATCACCTTGATCCCGGATCCTCGGTCGGACACCACGGTCCCGGAAAAGTAGAGGTGGCCTCCGAAGGCCGCGGAAAAGTTCCTCCGGGCGGATTCGGCGATGCCCCCGAGAAGACCCCCGGTCAAGGTTATGATGAAGAAGCCGAGCCCCACGGCCCCGGCCAGGAGTACGGTCCGCTTTTTCTGCCGTCCCACGTTCCGGAACGCTATGCGCATGGATTGGTTCACGATCCTTCTCCTTTAGGCTTTCTGCATGGCCCGGACGGGGGGAATCCGCAGGGCGACGGCTATGGGATACAGGCACGAGGCCAGGCCCACCGCCGCCATGGCCGCCAGGGCGTTGACCACCGCGGAAGTCGTCACGAAGGGCCGGAACACGGTCCCTCCGAAGAGGGTCCTGAGGATTTCGTTGGAGCTGGCGATGCCCGCCCGGCCCAGGGCGCCCACGGTAAGGCAGCCCGCCAGGACGCCGAGGGCTCCGAAGACCAGGGAGACCATCAAAGTCTCCGAGAGGATCATGCCGCGCACGAATCCGCGGCCGGCGCCGATGGCCCGCATCGTCCCGATTTCGGGGATCCGCTCGGTGATCGAGATGACCAGGGTGTTCGTAATGATGAATGCGGCGACGGCCACCACGATGAAGACGATCCCGTTGAAAACCAGCTGGAGATAGCGGGAAAGGTCCGCCTGCACCCCGGCCCCCCAGCGCCAGTCGGAAACGATCAATCCGGAGGTCCCCTCCCCGATCGCCGCGCCGAGCCCCTCGGCGGCCCGCCCCGCGTCCCGGCCGTCCGTCAGCCGGATGAGCAGGAAGTTCCAGGCATCCGAATCAACGGCCGCGTATCGATCCCGGACGCTGGTATCCCCCAGGATGGAATCGAAGTCCACCGGATCCCCGGCAGCTCCGGCCTGGTCGGCGGGGGCAATGGTGAAGTCCGAGAAGAGGGCGGCCTCGTCCAGGGCTGGCGGGACCGCGGACTCCGCGCCATCCGAACCGGCTGCCGCGCCGGCGCCTCCGGAAGCCGCGGCGGGTCCCGGGGAATCCGCATCCCGCCGCACCAGGGTCAGGCCTGCCAGGGAACGTACGATCCCCGGGTCCGTCAGGGAGATGCGATCCAGAAGCTCGTTCCCCTGCCGGAACCGGAACACACCGGCCAGGGTGACTTCCCGGATCTTGGTCCCTCCCTCCCCCATGCCCGTGACCAGAAGCTTGTCTCCCGCACGAATCGGGCGCTCCATCTCCGATTCAACCTCGCTCCGGGTGGCCTCGGAGACCAGGATCCAGGCTCCGGGCTCCTGGGGCCAGTTCCCCTCGACCAGGTCGAGGCTCTCGGGAAACATCGCCCGGTACCGGCCGGGCTCCACGCCCCAGAGCATGGAGAAGCCCGCCGCGGTCTCGCCCACGGACAGGGAGGCCATGGAGCTCACCAGGGGCAGGGTGGCCGCCACGCCCTCGAGGGCGTCGACTTTCTCCTGGAGCCCGGGAAAATCCGGCAGCTCCGGCGCGGGGGCCCGGTCGGGGCTTACGGTCAAGGAATACGCCTCGTCCGATTCCGCCCGGACGATCAGGTCCCCGGTGAAACTCTCGACGAAAGTCCTGCGCTGGCCCGAACGGATGCTGTCAAGGAAGGAATTTCCCGCGGTAAGGGTGAAGGCCCCCAGGGCCACCAACATGCCCACGATCAGGGTCTTGGCCCGGTGCTCCCACATGTTCCGGAAGGCGATTTTCAGAAGGATCACGCCGCCCCTCCCCGCCGGGATTCCTCGGCGATCCGGCCGTCCCGAAGGCGGATGACATGATCCGCGAGGTCCACGATCCTGGGGTCGTGGGTGCTGAAAACGAAGGTGGTGCCGTACTCCCGGTTCATCCTCTGCATCAGGTCCAGGATCGATTCCCCCGTGGCGGAGTCCAGGTTGGCCGTGGGCTCGTCCGCCAGGACCACCTCGGGCTTGGTGACCAGGGCGCGGGCTATGGCGACCCTCTGGCGCTGGCCACCGGAGAGCTCGTTGGCCTTGTGGCGCGCCCACTTCTCCAGGCCCACCTCCCGGATCAGGTGGCCGACCCACTCTCTCCGCTCCGCGCTCCCGGGGCCGTCCCGGCCCAGGAGGAGGGGGAACTCCACGTTCTCGTACACGTCCAGTACGGGGATCAGGTTGAAGGACTGGAAGATGAAGCCCAGCACCTTGTGCCGAAGCCGGGTGAGCTCCCGGTCGGAGAGCCCGCCCGTGTCCATCCCGCCCACCCGGACGGTTCCGGCGCTGGGCACGTCGATGCACCCGATCAGGTTGAGGATCGTCGACTTGCCCGAGCCCGAGGGCCCGGCGATGGACACGAAGTCCCCCTTCTGGATCTCGAGGCTCACGCCCCGGACCGCCTGCACTTCTGTCTTGCCCAGGGGATAGGTCTTGCGGACCTCGGAAAGCTGGATGATGGACATGGGGTTCTCCTCCCGGCGCCGGTGCCCGCGCCGATTCAATTCGGCGGCCGGGCCCGGCATCACAAGAGAACGATACGGATTTCGCAGGAGCGATCCCATAAACGGGGGATGAACGGTGGATAACATTTTGATAGCGGCGGCGCCCGAACCCGGGACGGGACGGATCAGGCCGCTTGAAAACCGCGGGGCTTACTTGACCCGGGGCCCGGCGCCGGCCAGACTTGCCGCATCCGTCCTGCTCAAGGACGATCGGAGGTACTCATGCCCGCAAGCCTGCGAAGCCGCTTCTGGAAAGCCGCGATCCGGGCGGCGTTCAAGGACAAGGAGCTGTCCATTCCGGAGCTGCGCGCCCGTTCCGAGAGGAACGGCCGGGTCCATCCGCCTTTCCCGAAGGACGTTGGTACCGAGGACCTGGTCCTGGACGGCCTGCGTTGCGCCGCCATCCGCCCGGCCCGGGAACGCCCGGGAAGGGTCGTCCTCTACCTGCACGGCGGAGGGTACGTGACGGGTTCGATCGAGTCGTACCGGATGCTCTGCGTGCCCCTGTCCCGGGCGCTCGGCCTGCGAGTCGTGGTGCCGGAGTATCGCCTGGCCCCGGAGCATCCCTACCCCGCGGCCCTCGAGGACGCGTTGAAGGCTTTCCGGGGGCTCCTGGCCGAAGGATATTCCGCTTCCGGCATCGTCCTGGCCGGGGATTCCGCCGGCGGGGGCCTCTGCCTGGCCGCGGCTCTGTCCCTCCGCGACTCGGGGGGCCCGGCGCCCGCCGCGGTGGTCTGCCTGTCCCCCTGGACGGACCTTGCCAACTCCGGAGATTCCCATGCCGGCAACGCGAAGTCGGAAGCGCTCCTGGACACCGGAACCCTCGACCGGTGGGCGGCCCTGTACGCGGGCGGCGCCCGGCTCGACGACCCCTACGTTTCCCCCGTCCGCGGGGACTTCCGGGGCTTTCCGCCCCTACTGATCCAGGTCGACCGGGGGGAGATCCTCCTGGCCGACAGCACGGCCCTGGCCGCTAAGGCCCGGGCCGCGGGCGTCGACGTGGCTTTGAGCGTCTGGGACGGTCTCTGGCACGTCTGGCCCGCCCTGGGGGACCTGATCCCCGAGAGCGGGGCCGCCTTCGCGGAGATGAAGGATTTCCTGGAGGCCCGTTCCATCCCCTAGGCGGTCCGCCCGCCCCGCGGCCGGGCGGCGCCCCCCCCCGCTTATTTCACCTTGGCCGCAAAGGCCTTCCCGTAGTCCCGGGCGGCCTTCAAGGCGTCGGCGTCGGGATTCCACAAGGCCCGCAGGCCCTCGTCCACCACCTCGAATCCCGCGTCCTTCAGGGCGTCCCCCAGGATC
>JBFZER010000305.1:0-7367 GCA_041306765.1 Spirochaetota bacterium
AAGGAAAAGGCCGAGATAGCGGCCCTGGAAGCCCTCTCGATAACGGAGGATTCCCTTGTTCGGGAAAAGTCCCGGTTCCTCCTGGGGGAACTGTACCTGGCGCGCAAGGATTACAAAATTGCGGAGGAGCAGTACAACCTGGTCCTGGAGATGAATCCGGAATCCGCCGACGCTCACTACTATCTTGGAATGATCTGGCAGGAAAAAGGCGACCCGGTCCGCGCGCGCGCGGCATGGCGCAAAGCCGTTTCCCTGGACCCAATGCATACCGCGGCCCGTCAGAAGCTCGCGGATCGGATCTAACGACTGGAGGCAACATGGCGCGCCGCAAGCTGTTCGACTCGCTCTCCCTGGACATAGGAATCGACCTCGGAACCTGCAATACCCTCATCTACGTCCGGGGCAAGGGCATCGTCATCAACGAGCCGTCCGTCGTGGCGGTGGAGAGGGGAACCAAGCGCGTCGTCGCCGTCGGGACCGAGGCCAAGCGGATGCTCTGGAAGACCCCCGGGGACATCATCGCCATCCGCCCCCTCCGGGACGGCGTCATCGCGGACCCGGATACCACGGAAAAAATGATCAAGTACTTCATACAGAAGGTCATCCCCCGCCGGTGGTTCGTGAAGCCGCGGATGGTGATCGGCGTCCCCTCCTGCATCACCGAGGTGGAGCGGCGCGCGGTCGAGGATGCCGCGTACAAGGCGGGGGCCCGGGAAGTCAAGGTTATCCACGAGTCCCTGGCCGCGGCAATCGGGTCGGACATTCCCATCCACGAACCCGCGGGGCACATGATCTGCGACATCGGCGGAGGGACTTCGGAGATTTCCGTGATTTCCCTCAAGGGCATGGTCGTGACCAGCGCCATCCGGGTGGGGGGCGACGAGTTCGACGAAGCCATAATCAAGCATATCCGGAATGCCCACAACCTCATCATCGGCGAGCAGACCGCGGAACGGCTCAAGATAGAGATCGGGAACGCCTCTCCGGACAAGGTCATCGAGAAGGTCGAGATCAAGGGCACCGACGCCATAACGGGCCTTCCGCGCCGCTTGGAGATCGATTCCGTTGAGGTCCGGGAAGCCCTCCAGGAGCCCATCAACCAGATCGTCGAGGAGATCAAGCGCACCCTCGGCCAGACCCCCCCGGAACTGGCAGCGGACATCGTTGAGCGGGGAATCGTCATGGCCGGCGGCGGCAGCCTCCTCAAGGGCCTTCCCAAGCTGATCGCCAAGGAGACCGGGGTGCCCGTGATCCTGGCCGAGCGCCCCCTGGAGTGCGTCGCCATCGGGGCCGGGAAATACTTCGAGACCATGAAAAGCAAGGACGGATCCCTTTACGGATCTCTGAACATATAATGTCCGACGCCGCGGAGCACCAACTGGTGCGCAGGAGGAACCTGGCCTTCATCCTGGCCCTCGGGGCGTCCCTCCTCATCCTGCTTATCTCGACCAATTCCCTGGCGGGAGTCCCCCAGCGCGTCGGACTCACGGTCCTCTCCTTCTTCCAGAAAGGATTCGACGCGGTGGGCGGTTTCGCCTCGGGCACCTTGTCCAGCGTCTCCGAATTGCGGGACCTGCGCGCCCGCTACCGGGACTTGGTGGACCGGATGGAGGAGTACAGGAATCTCGAGCGCAGCCTCACGGACCTGAAACGCGAAAACGAGAGGCTCCGATCCCAGTTGGGATACCTGGATGAATCCCGGTTCCGGGCTGCCTCTGCTCGGATCATCGCGAAGGATCCCGGCAACCTGTTTTCCACCTTCGTCATCGACAAGGGCCTCGCGGACGGTCTTCGCAAGAACCTTCCGGTTGTGGCCTACCAGGACGGATCGGAAGGGCTGGTAGGGAAGGTCCTCGAAGTCGGACGATCTTCCAGCATCATCTCCCCGATCTTCGATTCTTCCGCCCACATCTCCGCTCGTCTGGACCGGACCCGGTATGAAGGCCTGATCTCGGGCGGGGGCAGCTCCGACGTCCCGCTTACGCTGAGGTACATAAAAAAACGGGCCAAGGATGAGATACAGTACGGTGACCTCGTCGTGACGTCGGGATTCCAGTCCCTGTATCCCCGGGACGTCATCATCGGCCGCGTGGTCCGCATCCTGGCGGCCGATTACCAGACTTCCCTGGATATAGACGTGGAGCCCGTTCTGGATTTCGACCGGCTGGAGTACGTTTTCGTGGTATTCCCCGACGCTCGGACGGAGGATTGAGGTGTTCAAGACCATCCTTATAGCTTCCGCGACCGCGATCGGCTGTTCCCTGCTCCAGTCCACATGGCTTCAGACCATCGCGGTTTTCTCGGTGATTCCCGACCTCGCCCTCCTCGTTGTGGTCTTCGTGGCCTTTCAGAACGTGCGCACCGAGGGGATCGCCGTCGGGTTCCTCTCGGGACTGGTGCAGGACTTCATATCGTCGGCTCCCCTGGGATTCAACGCCTTCGTTCGAACCGTGGTATCCTTCGGTTTCAACCTCATCTCCGGGAATTTCTACATCGACCGTATTCTCATGCCCATGCTCTTCGGCGCTTCCGCGACCCTGGTCAAGGCGCTGGCGACCGCCGCGGTTGCCGTGGCCTTTCCCGCTTTCGTCCACGGCTACGATTTCCTGGACAGGATCCTGTGGATCGAAACAGCGTACAACGCGGTGCTGGCTCCCGTTCTGTTCTTCATCCTGGGGCTTCTCGGGCCCTTGTTCGTCACGGCGCGGAACCGGGGATGAGCGACCTCCAGCCGGAAGAAATCCCCGCCAACCCGCGCCGGGTCTTCCTGTTCCGACTTCTCGTTGCGGCTATCCTGGCCGTCTACTCCGGCCGGCTCTTCTATCTCCAGATCCTGATGGGAGGGGAGTTCAGGACCCGGGCGGCCAGCATTTCCCGGCAATCCACCCTGCTCCCCGCACAGCGCGGCGAGATCTACGACCGGGGGGGAAACATCCCGCTGGTCCTCAACGTGGATTCCTTCGCCCTGGACATAGTCCCCGCGGATCTTCCGGCGGAGATGCGGGATACGGTTTTCCTGAAGCTGGCCGAACTCACCGGCCGACCTGTCGAGGAGCTTCGATCCCGCATCCCCGCCTCCTATTACCATCTCTACCAACCCGTCGAGGTCGTCGGTGCCGTACCGTACCCCGTTATCGTCGCCGTAGCCGAACGACTGGACGAGCTCCCCGGGGTGACCTGGCACGCCAAGCCGCGCCGTAATTACGTCGAGACCGGTTCCCTGTCCCACCTGATCGGATACGTGGGGGACATCACCCGCGAGGAACTCAAGCTGCTGTTCAACCAGGGATATCAATCCGGCGATATCATCGGCAAGACCGGAATCGAAAAGCAGTACGATTCCCTTCTGAGGGGCCGCGACGGGCGTGAATACCGGGTCGTTGATGTCCGGGGCCGCAAGATAGCCGGTGCCGAGGCTTCCGTGGATCCTCCGGTGATGGGCCGCAACATCACCCTGACGATCGACCGGGCGATCCAGGAGCTCGCCGAGAAAGCCCTGGGCCAGCGCATGGGATCGGTCGTGGTCCTGAAACCCGCCACCGGAGAGATCCTGGCGATGGTCTCCTATCCCTGGTACAACCCGAACCTCTTCCTCGAGGCGGACGGAGGCCGCTCCTACGCGAGCCTTCTTCAGGATCCCAACAAACCCCTCCTCAACCGCGCCATCCAATCTGCCTATCCCCCCGCATCCACCTTCAAGGCGGTGGTCACGACGGGCATCCTGGAGGAAAACGCATTCCCGCCGGAAAAGACGGTCCTCTGCCTGGGGGAGGTCTCCTACGGCGACCGCGTCTTCCGGTGCTGGATCCGCAAGCCCGGCCATGGAGCTCTGGACCTGAGGGGAGCCCTGGCCCAGTCCTGCGATATTTATTTCTGGACCGTTGCGCGGGATCACCTGGGAATCGAGCGGCTCGTTTCTTATTCCAAGGAGTTCGGATTCGGAACAGCTTCCGGGATCGACCTTCCCGGGGAGATTTCCGGTTTCAACCCGAGCCCCCAATGGAAGGAGCGGCGGTTCCACGAGAAATGGCTCGGCGGCGACACGATGAACATGGCCATCGGCCAGGGCTATCTCCTGGTCACACCCCTGCAGATGGCGAACATGGTCGCGATGATCGTGAACGACGGAATCATCTACACCCCCCATCTGCTGGCGGACGTGCGAGATCCCGGGTCGGACGCGCTGATTCGCAAAGTCGTCCCGGAAGTCCTGACGCAATCCCGGATCAAGCCCGAAACCTTCCGGACCGTGCGGGACAACATGAGAGCCGTCATCACGGAAGGAACCGCCCGATACCCCGTCAATACCAAGGCCGTACAGGTAGCGGGAAAGACGGGGACCGCGGAAGTGGGACTCGCGGACCGTTGGCATTCCTGGTTCGCAAGCTACGGTCCCTACGAAGCCGCGGATAGGGAGGATACGGTGGTAGTCGTCGTGATGGTGGAAGCGACGAATCCCTGGGAATGGTGGGCTCCCTACGCTTCCAACATCATCTTCCAGGGCATTTTCGCCAATCAAACCTACGAGGAAGCCGTTCTGGCCTTGGGGCTCTCGTACATGATCAAGCCTACGGAGCGTGTGGAATGATAGCCAACCTCAAGGCCCTTTTCAGCGATATCGACTGGTACATCCTGGCGTCGGCCCTCATCCTCATGGTGGTGGGAGTCCTTTTCATCTTTTCCTCCGGGGTCACGAGCACCGGCGTGGTGGTTTCCTCGGAATACCTGCGCCAGATCGCCTGGGTCATCCTCGGAATCCTGTTCCTGATGCTTGTCGTGCTGGTCGATTACAAGAGGGTCAAGGATTCCTCCTTCGTGATCTACGCCGCCGTGATCGGCATGCTCGTGTACACGCGGATCTTCGGCCGTGTCGTGAACGGCGCCCGATCCTGGATCGGCATCGGAGAATTGGGCATACAGCCCTCGGAGTTCGCGAAGATCGCGACGATCTTCTACCTTTCCAAGTACCTTGACCAGACTCGCCACTCCCTTCCCGGATTCCGGCGGTTTGCAGGCTCCCTTGCCATCGTGGGAGTCCCGATGCTCCTGGTCCTATCCCAGCCGGACTTCGGAACGGCCCTGGTATTCATCCCCATACTCCTGGCCATGTCCTACCTGGGCGGCCTCGAGAGGCGGTACATACTCTTCCTGCTTTCCACCGTCGCGCTCACCCTCGTGTTGGTCGTGCTGCCCCTTTGGGAGCGCAACATCGCCGCGCGGCCGACCGGATTCCTTTTCGTGCTGTACGAGGGCCCCTATCTGTACGGAATCCTGGGCGCTTGCGCCGTAACCGTGGCTCTCGCCGTCTGGGGATTCTTGGCGTTCCGGAAAACCTACTACTACTGGATCGCCTACGCGTTCCTGATCCTGATCATATCCCTGATAGCCTCCGACCTGGGACACCGGGTGCTCAAGGATTACCAGATCATGCGCCTCATCGTCTTCCTGGACCCGACGGTGGATCCCCGGGGTTCCGGCTGGAACATCCTACAGTCCATCACGGCCATCGGCTCGGGCGGCATCGCCGGCAGGGGTTTCCTGCAGGGCACCCAGAGCCATTACCGATTCCTGCCCCAACAGAGCACGGACTTCATCTTCTCCATCCTGTCCGAGGAGTGGGGATTCATCGGCGGACTCGTGGTCTTCGGACTGTACGGCCTGATACTCTGGAGGACCCTGGCCCTCCTCAAGACCGTCAAGGATCCTTTCGCCGTCGGGATCATCGCGGGACTCTCCGGCATGATCCTGTTCCATTTCATGATCAACGTGGGCATGACCATGGGTATCATGCCCATCACCGGCATACCCTTGTTCTTCCTTTCCTACGGAGGATCCTCCCTCTGGACGGTCCTCATCGGGATCGGCCTGATACTGGGCATATCCGCGCGGAGGTACCACTCCTGAGCCGAATCGATCCCGTCCGTTCCCTGGGCAAGAGGCTTTTGTCAGCGGAGAAACCCGCCCGATACCTGGGAGGCGAGCAGGGGGCCGTGCGCAAGGACGGCGACTTGTTTACCGTTGCTCTCTGTTTCCCGGACCTCTACGAGATCGGGATGTCCAACACCGCCATGCGAATCCTGTACTCCGGGCTCAATGCCCTGCCGGGGGTTCGGTGCGAACGGGTTTTCGCGCCGGCCCGGGATTTCGAGGCGATCCTGCGGGATACCCGGACGCCCCTGTATACCCTGGAGGGCGGAATTCCCCTGTCCGAGGTGGACATCCTCGCGTTCACCGTCGGGTACGAACTGGCGGCAACCAACATCCTGACCGTGCTGGATCTTGGAGGCATCCCCCTGGACGCCGCATCCCGGACGGAAGGGCCTGTAATTATCGCGGGCGGTCCCGCGGTTACGAATCCCCGGCCCCTTTCCCGGTTCCTGGACGCGGTCTGGGTGGGGGAGGCGGAGGCAGGCTTCTTCGACATCATCGATGAGCTGTCGCGCAGAGGGACGGGCCGTCCGGGGCGGCAGGCCATCCTTTCCCGCCTCCGTGCGGAGCGGGCCTTCTGGATGGAAGGAAAGAAGGCCGTCCGTGCGGTGGACGAGGGATTCCCTGACAGGGAGTACTCGGTCCAATTCCCCTGGCCGACCATCAAACCCGTCCAGGATCACGGAACGGTCGAGATCATGCGGGGCTGCCCCAACGGCTGCCGTTTCTGCCATGCGGGATATTACTATCGTCCCCAGCGGATCCGATCACCGGAGCGAATATTCCGGGAGGTGGAAGCCCTGGTCCTGGAATCCGGGTACCGAGAGATCACTCTGTCCTCTCTATCCTCCGGGGATTACCCTTCGATCGTCGACCTTTTTCGCGAGCTCAACCGAAGGTGGGGACCCCGAAGGGTCTCGTTCCAGCTCCCGTCCCTTAAGGTGGAAGGCTTCACCCTCCCGGTCCTGGAGGAGCTGGCCCACACCCGCAAAAGCGGACTGACCTTCGCCGTCGAGACTCCGGAAGAGGCCTGGCAGAGAGCCGTCAACAAAACAGCCACCCTTGACAAGATACTCACCATCTTGAAGGAAGCCGGAGGCCAAGGGTACCGGCTGGCCAAGTTCTATTTCATGATCGGGCTTCCGTTGCCCGAGATCACCGGTAGGTCGGAGACCGAGTCGGTGATAGATTTCCTTCGAAAACTCCTGGCGGGATGCCGGTTCCAACTCAATGTCAACATCGGAACCTTCATACCGAAACCCCATACGCCGTTCCAGTGGAGCCCTCAGATCGGCGAGGATGAAGCCTTGGCCCGGATACGCTCGATCCGTGAAGCCTTCCGCTCCGAGCGACGCATGAAAATATCCTACCACACTCCCTTCCTCTCCAACCTGGAGGGAATCCTGAGCCGGGGTGACGATAGGGTAGGGGACCTCATC
>JBFZER010000306.1:0-4401 GCA_041306765.1 Spirochaetota bacterium
GGCCTCGATGACGGGGGCCAGGTATGGGACGCCCCTGGACTGTCCGGTGCGAAGGACCGGATACAGGTGCAAGACGTTTCTCAGGCCCGTCTTGTCGTTGTAGGCTTTGATCTCATCCCACTCAGTGGAGCCCCTGGATACGATGCTACCCGGGTGCTGGCGCTGGATCTGGTAGGCGACGGGGGCCCCGCACGGATCCTTCACGATCCCATTGGCCAGGGTCGCAGTGTTCGGGACCCTGTCCTTGTTCGTCACCCGGTCGCCCTCTACCAGCTGGACCTTGAGGAGGTACGGATTGTTCCCGCGCTTGAATCTCGGCAGGATGGCAAAGGCGTCGCCATTCTCAAGGGTCTGCCGGAAGGCAAGGGATTGAAGATCGGCGAAGGTGAGGGTCCTGGCGCAGTCGCACTCCTGGGAGTCGGCCCACAGGGACCACTCCCTTTCGGCGGTTGACTCCCACTCCTCCGCCCGATCGTCGTCCATGCGAAGAAAATCGCGGTCAATCCGGGCCTGGAGTTTCAACCCCGTGCCGACGGTGTTCGTCACGACCAGCCCGATGGCGCCCGTGGCGATGGGGGCGTTGCGGATCAGGTCCCGGGACCGCTGCCGGAGCCGCCCCTGGTCCAGGGTAATATCCCCGTCGGCATCCCGGTTGCCCGTTATCCATGCCGAGAGGGACCGCCTTGTCGTGGATGCGCCCGCGTAGCCCCCGGCGATGGCCATGGAAAGCCGCGCCTTGTAACGCTCACGCGCCCGGACGGGATCAAAGTATCCGACGACTCGATCCACCATGTTCTGACGGACTTCGATCTTCTTCATACGGGCGTGGCTCCACGGATGACGGGGCCGGTCCTTGACCTTGTGGCGGCCAGGGTGCGGACCTTCTTGTCCCAGTATTCAATGTTGTCGCGGATTTGTTTCGAGTCGGCGCGGGTCAGGGAGCTGTTGTCGTAGGAGTAGGACTGCCCGGAGCTGACCGCGGCGTCCGCAGCCAGCCACATGGCGAGCTGTGCTTCTGCTTGTGCAAGGGTGATTCCGGCCATATTGCCCCCGTTGTTGGGGACACTATAAGGCCGGTTTTCGGGAAAATTCGGTCGGAGCCGGAAAGAGACCGGAAAGAAGCCGGAAAGAAGCCGGAAAGGGACCGCTAAAGTACTTGACAGGGGTTATTCGGTAGCCTCCTCGCCGTCCAGGATCTCGTCTGGGGCCTTCTGCATGTTTGTCCTGGTGATCGTCTTAAATAAGGTGTCTATGTTTTCCTTGTGTGCATAGCACCGTCAGTTGATGTATGCGACCGGCATACCCATTCTGACGAACATGATGAAGGACTTTCGTGAAATCTTGAGGTAATCCATGATCTCTTGTCTCGACGTCAGGATCATCAGGCATCCACTCCCTTGCTGATCACCCGCTTTTTCTGTTTGCCCGGGGGCCCACCTTGCGATGATCCCCCCCGCTTCATGTGTTCCGCGATCATCTTGAGGCTCGGCAACCACTGAGAGTCGGCGCAGGCCGCGGCGATGACCTCGCAGTCCAGGAGGTGGTTGTCACGCCTGACTGGCTTCCAGTACACCCTGCCGCGGCGGTCCTTGGCTTGCACCTCGGCAAGCAGCTGGCGGGCGTAGTCGACCCCCGTCTCCGCGTGCAAATGAAATTGCTGTGACTCCCCCTGGACCCGACCCAGGCGCCAGTGGATCAACCCCTTGTACTGGGACGTGTCCAAGAGCCTGAGATCCAGGCCGCCGGCGATCTTCCGGTTCGACTTCGGCAGGGTATCAATCACGGTGAGCTTGATCCTTTTCAGGGCCATACTGCGGACGTGGGTCGCCCCCTTGGTCCCGTACACCTTTTCTGGGGGGATGGAGCGCAGCCACTGATAGATCTCCTCGGTCCTGGACTGCTCCCCGTCGTCCGTCTCGCCCCCGCCCGTGTCGATTCCCGCCCGCCAGATCCCCATGGTGTCCTGTGACCCGTGGACCGGGTAGCGGGTCTTGTATACCAGGGCCTCAACGTCCGACCAGGTACTCAGATAGCCATACTGGACCAGCCAGCTGGTGAGGTCCTCGGACCAGGCCCGGACGACAAACCAGAAGCCGCGCTTCTGGGCGTCGATCCCGGCGGTCAGAGCCACGGCCTCCGGCGGGACAACGCCGGCCGGGTACTCGGTCCGGTGCTCCAGTACCGCGCTCTCCCGCTTCGGCACGATGGTCTCCCTCCATGCCTCGGCCTTGTGCTGTGTCACGAAGACCATGAGCTTCGCCGGATCCTCGAGGCCGCGGAGAAACGCCGCCGCGACATCTGACAGGCTGACGAAGGGGCTGTACCAGGACGGCAAGTGGAAGGCCACAGTGCGTGGGCGCTCCATGGGCTCGCGCCGGCTCCACGTCCCCTTCTCCTGGTCGTACTTGTAGGGGGCCCAGCGGCCCTCGCGAACGGCCTTGTCCCGGGTGTAGTCGTCCCAAGCCGTCGCGCAGGAAACGCAGTAGTACCTGGCCAGCTTCCCGCGGGCGACGACGCGGGGGTCCCTCGCTGTGCCCCAGGAGATCTGGTCGAACTCCATCCTCTGGTACTCTCCGCAGGTCGGGCAGAGCGCCTCATACATACGGATCTCGTCCGCCTCCGTCTCCAGGGCTTTCCAGATCACCCCGTCGTCCGTCGTTGGAGAGGACAGGAGGAGGCTCTTGGAGGTGTATGTGTATGTGTTCGTCCGGACCCGGGCCAGGGAGACCGGATCCGCCTCCCGGCCGGCAAACGGAGGAAACTTGTCCGTCTCGTCCATGATCATGTAGCGCACGGACTCGCTGGCCAACTCCGAGGCCGAGGTCGCCCAGGCCATCATCAAATCGAAGCCGTTGATGAACTGGACGTGGAGGGCCGTCGTGTCGTCGGCCCGCGGACTCATAAGGTCGGCCAGCCGCGGGGATCCCCGGAACATCGGGATGATCCGCCGCTTGACGATCCGCTTCGTGACCTTCTCGTCCGGCATAATATACATGCACGGGCCCGGGTCCTGGTCGACCGCATAGCTCATACAGTTGAAGGCCACCTGGGTCTTGCCGGTCTGGGGGGCGAAGCACAGGACGATCTCGCGGACCCAGGGGAGGTTCCAGGTGTCCATGGGCTCCACCAGGTATGGCGTGACTTCGTTCCTCCAGGGCCCGGTCATCGGTCCGTTTGTGACGACCCGGTACTTCTCGGCCCACTGGGAGACGGTCAGCTTCTCCTTCTTTTTGAACACCCGGATCTCCCCGGGGGTAAACAGGACGGACGGCGTCTGCTCGACCAGTGCTGTGTTCATAGCTCGTCCTCGTCTTCGTCCGTGTCTGGATCGTCCTGTGGTGTTTGCATGGTCGGGACGTGGTACTCCCGATCGGATGCGTAGCGGTTCATCCACTCCTCGGTCTGCTCGAGGAGGTACTGGACCAGGTCCGGGGCCCTCTCCGGGATCCCGTCCACCAGGTTGATGATCTCGCCAGCCCTGGACCTGAAGAACGATTCGATGTCGTTCTTGAAGATCGAAGCTCGCATCGCCAGCTCGTGCTCGAGGGCGCTCCGTTCGACGTAGCGGCCGGCTGCCACCTTGGTCTTGATCTCCCAGTGCTCCGCCTGGGCCTGAAGCTTCCGGGTCTCGGCCCTTGCCTTGTCCTGCTGGTACTGATCCTGGTCCTGGGTTACGGCCGCCCCATCCTTTCTCTTGAGGTGTCCCTTTGCATACTTCAGGACCGCCCGGACACCGAAGTGCCCATCGGGATCCGGCTTCAGCCTGCCCTGCTTGACGTGTAGGTAGACCGTGGACTTCCCGGCTCGCCATCCGGAGGCATCCAGATAGTCGATCACGGCGAGCGCATTCGGGAACCTGACCCCATCCGCCATTAGGTGCTCCGCTCCGCATGCTTCCCGCTCTTGATGGCCGCCCACTTGAACCGCTGGCGCCACAGCCGGACGTTCTCCCTGGACATCTCGACGATGGCCGCGATCATCCCGTCCGGCACCCTGAGCTCGATCAAAAGCGCCAGGAGCACAATACCCCGGAAGGACAAGTGGCAGCCGGAGAGGAACGTCCCCGCCTTGGCTGTGAAGTAGACCCCGCAGCCGCAGCACCGTAGACGGTCCCCTTGCCAAAAACGTGGCAATCCGGCGGCCGAGACCTCAGTACCGCACACCGGACAGCCTGCCCGATCGGGATGCAGTCTTTTAAGAATCCACTCCCTGCAGGTCGCCTCGTCCAAAAAGCCCTCACCGAATGCGTCCAGGACATCGCCGGGAACGAAAACCGATGGGGTGCACGGCCTGATCTGGGGGTCGGGAGGGCGGTGAAATGTTGCGTGATTTTCCGTGTGTTCCATTTTTCCAATCCGAAATAAATGGTGAATGCAGAAATGAATCGTGGTTCGAATTACC
>JBFZER010000307.1:0-7273 GCA_041306765.1 Spirochaetota bacterium
ATGGCACTGGGGGTGAAACCCGGCGACCTGGTGGTGTCGCCCGCGTTCACGTTCCCGGCCGCCGGCCAGGATGGCCGCGGACCGGTCGATCCCGGGCCAGAGCGCCGCCGCCGCCACGCCCATCAGGAAGCCCCCCAGCCTCCTGCGCAGGTAGCTGGGCGGCAGGTCGTGGACCTTGCCCCCCGCCGTTCCATGCAGCCGGAGGTAGGCGGCATAGAGGGGTTTGGCAAGGCCCAGGACCAGGAAGGGGGCGGGCAGGCGTCCGTACTGCACCGCCAGGGACATTGCCAGCAGGATCCCGATTCCGTCCAGGTGCCCGTCCAGGAGGGCTCCCAGTTCGGTCCGGGTATCGGTCCGCTTGGCTATATACCCGTCCAGGAAATCCGCGGCCCCGGCCACCGCGTACAGGGCGGCGGGAATCCAGGCCCCGGCTCCTGCGGCCTCGGGCGCGAACAGGAAGCCCCCCAGCCAGGCCAGAAGGATGCCCCGGGCCAGGGAGACCCGGTTGGCCCAGCCCCACAGATGGGCCAGGTTCTCTCCCCGGAGAGCCGCGGAACGGCTGCGAAGCAGGAACGCGAACTGCCAGGCAAGGATCACTCCTGTCTTGGCGGCCCCGAGGAAGGGGCCGAAGCCCGGGCCGCTCAGTCCCGGCGCCGCGAGGGACAGCAGGATCGGCGTACCCGCCGCAGCAAGGTAGAGGAAGGCCAGGCGGATCATGCCCTTCCGGAACCGGACCGCGGCGCCGAGGGAAGTCACGGATCCGCCCTGCGGAAGACGAGGAACCGGTACCGTATCCAGCCCCTGCGCAGGCAGACCTGGAGGGCCGTGCCGCCCGCCAGGCTCGAGCGGATCGAGGGCTTCAGGAAAGGCAGGAGTTCGACCAGCCCCCGGGCGGCCAGGGCAGCCCGGGGCGTGGGACGGAGGAAGGGGCTGAGGTCCTCGTCGGAGAGGATCGAGAATCCGTATTCCCCGGCCCTGCGGATCGCCTCCTCCACCGTGATGAGGGAGGGCAGGCGCCATCCGTCGGAGAATCGCCGTACCCACCGAGCTTCCTCCGCGTCCGCGGGAACATCCCGGGCGCGGAAGTCGTCGCATACCACGAGGAGCGCTCCGGGAGTCAGAAGTTCTTTCTGTCGGGCGAAGAAGCCGGCCGGGTCGGGAGCATGGGAGAAACTTTCGACGGCATAGGCGGCCCCGGCGCTCCCGATCGGGAGGGGGGCGCAGAAATCCCCGACCAGGAAGCGGCAGCGATCCGCAAGCCCGCGCCGGGCCGCGGCCTCCCGGGCCAGCCGCGCCTGCAGGGGGCTCAGGGTGATCCCGGTCACCCGGACGGGAAGCCGCTCGGCGATCCAAAGGGCGCCGGCGCCGACGCCGCAGCCCAGGTCCAGCACAGGGTCCGGGGTCCGGGGGGCGAGAAGGCGGAGTATCCGCCCTTCGACGGCGTGCAGGGCCTCCCGCAGGCTTCCGCATCCCGGGTCACATACGGCCCGTTGGATCACCTCCTCGGAGCGACCCGGACCCCAGCGCAGCATCCGGCGGGTGTTCTCCTCATAATAGCCCGCCACGTCGGGTTTTCCGCCTGCGGTCCCCCCACGGGTGCGCCCTGAGTGCGGGGTGTTCGCGGGATGATCGGGGGGTGCATTGTTCATGTTCGGTACCGGATAGGGAATTCTCGCCCCCCGGGGGGTTCCTGTCAAGGAACGGCAGCCTCGAAGCCGACGGTCGTGCGGGATTGGAATTCCGCGAATCCTCTGCACGGGTCGAGCTTGACACCCTGCCGCTCCTGGCCTAGCCTGATCGGACAAGCCATGAATGCCGCGGATGCCCGATTCATCGAATACCTCGAAGCCAAGCGGTCCGTCGACGACCGTTCCCTTCATCCCCGGGTGTGGGCGGCCTTTTTGGAGAGGTTGGCGGAGAAACGAAGCCGGGGTCCCCTGGAGATCGCGGAACTGGGCGCAGGCATCGGCACCATGAGCGAAAGGGTCTTCCGGGCATTGGGAACCGGGGGGATACGATACCACCTGGTGGACGAGAACCCCGCCCTCCTCGAGGACGCGGGCCGGAGGATCTCGGCCTCCTGCTTCCCGGATGCCGGCACCCTGCCGGATTCCGTCCGGCTCCATCCGGCGGACGCCGCGGATTGGCTGGCCGGCCTGCCCCCCGGCCGGCCCTTCCAGGCCGTGCTGGCCAACGCCTTCCTCGACCTGGTGGATATTCCCGCGGTCCTGGATCGGGTCTTCTCCCGGCTCGGGCCCGGGGGCCTGGGATATTTCACCATCAACTACGACGGGCGGACGGATTTCATCCCGGCCCTGGATTCGGACAGGGACATCCTGGACCGGTACAACGAGAGCATGCGGGACTGGAAGGGTTCCTACCGGGGGACGGATCGTTCCGGCGGCAGGATCCTCGAGTACCTGCTGGATCGGGGGATTCCGGTCCTGGAGACGGGGGCCTCGGACTGGGTGATCGCTCCCCGGACGGACGGGGACGGCGCTCCCGGGTACACCCGGGACGAAGGGGTGTTCCTCCGGGCCATCCTGGGCATGGTGGAGGACTCGGTCTCCCGGTCGGGCTGCGATCCGGGGATTCTTTCGAAGTGGCTGGAAACCCGCAGGAGGCAGGCCGAGGACGGGAAGCTGGCGTACGTCGCCCACCAGCTGGACATCCTGGCCCGAAATTCTTCCTGATGCCCTTCGGACCGCCATCCCCGGAGCGGTGCCGGGGGGCTCAGTCTCGTCGCCGGGGGAATCGCGACAGGAACTCCACGATCCGCCCCATGCTCTCCTCCCAGGTGGGGAGGGCTGCGGACTTTTCCCGGGCCCGGCGGGACATCGCCGCCAGCCCGTCCGGGTCGTCCAGGAAGCCTGCCAGGGTTCGCGCCAACCCCTCCGAATCGCCCCAGGGCACGAGGCAGCCGTCCATCCCGTGGTCGACGATCTCCGAGGCTCCGCCCAGCTCTCCCGCGATCACGGGCAGCCCGAAGGTCATGGCCTCGGCGTAGACGATGCCGAAACCCTCGCACTGGGAGGGTACGGCGAGAACGTCGTGGCTTCGGAATATTCGCGGCAGATCCTCGTCCGGCACGGCCCCCAGCCAGGAAACCCGGGCCTCTAGCCCCGCTTCCCGGATGCGCCTCCGGACCTCGGCCCCGTACCCCGGGTCCGTGTCCTCTCCGCCGGCGATCGACAGGGACCAGGGACGGGAGGCGATCCGGGCCAGCGCGTCCGCCAGGACGTGCAAGCCCTTCCGGGGGACGACGTTTCCCAGGAAGAGGAGCCGCAGGGTCTTCCCGTCCGATCTCCCGGAGGCTTCCGAGATCGGAACCCCCGCAAGCCGATCCTTGCCCGGCAGTGCGACCACCCAGGGCTTGACCGGGGATCCGGGTTTCCCGCCGGTCCCGGAGCCCAGGGCCGTCTCCACGGATCTCCGGGTGAACTCGCTGTTGAAGATGAAACCGTCCAAGCCCGCCAGGAAGCGTTTCTCGATGCGCCGCGCCGCGGCCTGTTCCAGGGAGGGGCCCTCCTCCAGGGACTTCAGGTGATGGACCAGCCCGATCCGGGGCGCCGGAACCCGGCGGCCCAGGGCCCGGTTCAACAGGAAGAGGGACGGGTGGTTCAGCTCGTCCTGGACGATGACGTCGGGCCGCCATGCCGCGGCTTCCCGGACCAGGGAAGGGGCCGCGTTGCCTGCCAGATTCGCGAGGTACGGGACCCGGTGCCTCTGGGAAAAGACCCGGACCTGGTGCCCCCTTCCCTCCATATGGCGCACCAAGGTTCGATCGTAGAGATACCCGCCGGAGCGCGTGTCCAGGCTTCCGTAGATGACCAGGAGCACCCTCACGGCCGGGGCATCTGGTATCGCGCCCAGGCGGACTCGGTTTCCCAGAGGGTGACGCCGAGGGAGGTGATGCGGGGGTCCCCTATCCCTTCGGAAAGGCGCTCTGCCAGGAATTTTGAAAAGAGTTCGATGCTGGGGTTTTGCCCCTCGAATTCGGGAAGGTCGTTCAGGAGCCTGTCCCGGTACCGGGCGATGACGGATCCGAGAATTTCCTCAACCCGGAGGATATCCACCAGGTAGTTGTTGGAATCCAGGGTCCGGCCTTCCAGGACCAGGTCCAGGACGTACCGGTGGGCGTGGGGCTCGCATTCCTTTCCCCAGTCGCCCCCGATGAGGTAGTGGGACGCGATGAAATCCTTGCGCACCATGAGGGAATGCACGGGCCTGCCTCCTTGGGATCCTCAATATGTGAATACCACCTGCAGCATATCCGGGGGGCCTTCCAGGATCATCCCATAGGCCTCGGAACAGGAGGCCAGGGGGAAGCGATGGGTCACAAGGCGCCCGGGGCGGAGACGCAGGAGTTCCCCCCAGGCGACCTCCGCGCGTCGTTCCCGGGTCCAACGACCGGTGAGTTCCGGCGCGATCGAGCTGACTTGGCTCGAGAACAGGCGAATCCGATTCCGGTGGAAGTCCCCGCCCAGGGCCACGGGATGGGTTTTCGTGCCGTACCAGGAACCCACGCAGAGCCGGGAGTGGAAGCCGCAGAGCCCCAGGGCGGCGTCCAGGGCCTCGGGGTTCCCGGTCAACTCGTATACCAGGTCCATCCCGCCTTCCCGGTCCGGCTCCTCCGGGCAGGAGGTGGCCCCCAATTCCAGGGCGGTCTTCCTGCGCGACTCCCGGCCGTCCAGCCCCAGGAGGGCAGCCAGGGGAAAGCGGGAGAGCAGGGCCACGGTCAAAAGGCCGACGATGCCCAGCCCCAGCACCGCCGCCCGTTCTCCGATCAGGGGCGCCCCGTCCAGGACGAGGTTGACCGCGGTTTCCATATTGGGGAAAAACACCGCGTCCAGGGGGTCCAGGTCCTTCGGAATGGGGGTCACCTCGCCGGATCGGAGGACGGCGTGGGAGGCGTGGGGGTGGAAGGCGAAGACCTCGCGTCCGACAAGACCGGGATCCGCCCCGGGTCCTGCATCCAGGACCGTGCCCACCAGGGAGTACCCGTAGCTGACGGGGTATTCCGTGGTCCCCCCGAGACCGGGCAGGCTCGCGTCCAGCTTCATCCCCCGGGGCTGGCGGCCGGCGAAAAAGAGGGATTCGCTTCCCGCGCTGATCGCGGAGTACCGGGCGCGGACCAGGACCTCGTCCCCCCGGGGCTCGGGCAGGGGCTCCTCCCTGGCTTCCGCCCGGAAGGGCGCTGTGAAATAGAGCCGGGATCGGGTCATGGTTTTTTCACGAAACCTTCCACCACGATGTCGCCCCCGATCTGGAACTGGGAGACGTCCCGGAGCTCCGGCAACCTGGCTCCGAGATCGGCTATCCGGCGGCCTCCGACGAACCTCGGGTTGATCGTGATGACTACGCGGTCGATGAGGTCCGAGCCCAGGAATCCGGAGATCACCTCCAGCCCCCCCTCGACCATCAGGGACCGGATCCCGTTCTCGGACAGGATCTCGCAGGTCCGGGTCAGGTCGAGCCTGCCGCCTGGGTCCGAGGGGACCGTGAACACCCGGATTCCCCGGGCTTCCAGGGCTTCCCTGCGATCTGCGGGGGCGTCCGGGGACGCGAAAACCCAGGTCTTCCGCGGGTGCCGGGAGACGAGGTAGGAATCCAGGGGAATCCGAAGGTAGCTGTCCAGTACGACGGGCTGGGGGTCGTCCCCCTCAGCCAGACGGACCGTGAGCTGGGGATCGTCCGCCAGGACCGTCCCGATCCCCACCAGGATGGCCTGGCTTCCCGCCCGGATTCGGTGGGTCATCCGCAGGGATTCTTCGCCGCTCAGGATAAGCCTGTGCCCGTTCCCTCCGGCCAGGGATCCGTCCAGGGATTGGGCATAGGACAGGGTCACGTAGGGCCGGTTGGAGGCCGTATCGGAGACCGGAACGGGGATTGTCTTCGGTTCGCCTTCCTCCAGGATATGGCGCATCTTCGATTGCTTGGTGGCCAGGTACCGTTCGTTCAAAGGATTGGATGCGCATACGACCGGAATGCGTCCGCGGATCTCGATGCCGTACCCTCGGAGGTTCTCGATCTTGGATGGATTGTTCGTGATCAGGCGGACGGATTTGATCCGGAAGTCCCGGAGAACCAGGGCCGCGGCGCTGTAATCCCGCAGGTCCGCGTCGTGTCCGAGTTCCAGATTCGCCTCCACGGTATCGAAGCCCCGGTCCTGGAGGTTGTAGGCCTTCAGTTTCTCCGCCAATCCGATCCCTCGTCCTTCCTGGGATAGGTAGATCACCATGCCGCGGCCTTCCAGGTTGATGATCTGCAGGGCCCTGTGGAGCTGGTCCCCGCAGTCGCAGCGCAGGGATCCCAGCACGTCTCCGGTGAAGCACTCCGAGTGGACCCGGACCGGCAGGTCGTCCGACCCCTCGACGTCTCCCTTGAAGATGACCCGGATCTCGGAGCCGTAGGCCGGCCCCTCGTCCCCGCATTCCCCCAGGAGGGTTCCGTCCTCCCGGGCCAGCCGGTAGACGCAGAGGTTGAAGTCGCCGTAGGGGGTGGGGATGCCCGCGCAACTCTGACGGAGCGCCTTTCCCGAGGCTATTCTCAGATTCATGTTAAAAAAAGCATACAACCGTCCCTCGGGGCGGTCAAGCAACCCGCCCAGTCAACCTCCTCAAGGTCCGGCGGGACTTTTCAGGTGCCCACTTAAAAAAACGGGTTCAGTTCAGGTAGGTGACGACCAGTTCCGGACGGTTTGAATCATTGCCCAGGGTCCACCCATCCGTATCATTCACGCCATCATTGTCGTTCCCGATGTTGTGGTAGATGCGGAATTGCAGGCGGCCGTTGTGGTAATGTGCCAGTTCATCCTCGGCGGAAACCGTGACGTCCAGTTCATGCCAGGAATCGGCGACGTAGGACTCGGCCAGAGGGCCGATGCCGATATCCGAGCCGGTGGTAGACCCATAAAACAGGGCATCCGTGCCCTCGAGTACGAGGTAGGATACGTTGTCGACCAGCACCCCGCCGAGTCCCGAAAGGGTATTGTAGCTGTCTCCAGTGGATTGATCATTCTGGTGCATGCGCAATGTGGCGGAAACAATGGTGGCGTCTGCCGGAATATCGCTGAAATCGAAGCTGACGAAAATGCTGGAGAAGCCAACATCGTTACCGTTATCTCCGATCGCGGCCCAGGCTGGATTCGCGGAAACCGTATAAATATTCTCAGGAACCGTATCCACCAAGCTCACCGAGCCGTACAGGCCGGCCTGGGTGTACAGGCGGACGGTAAATGACTGGGGACCTTCGGGGGCGCAGGATGAAGCCA
>JBFZER010000308.1:0-12921 GCA_041306765.1 Spirochaetota bacterium
CCCGGGCGCCCAGGGCGGACATCAGGGCCCGGGCCACGTCGCCCCCCGTGGCCGCCACTCCCGCGTCCGGGAGGTCCCGGATAGCGGCCCGGACTGCCGCGGCCAGGGCTCGTGCCAGGACCGCCGCCACCTCCGCCCCGGAAAGGCCCCTCCCGGCGCCCAGGGCCTGGGCGGCGTCCACGTCCGACAGGTTTCCCGGGATGGCGATCAGGACCACCCCGCCGCGTCCCAGGGCGTCCCGGGCCCGGAGCCCCAGGGCCTCGGACGCCGCATCCGCATCGGAGAACGAGCGGGCTCCCAGGATCTCCGCGGGATCCACCCGGAACTCCCGGGCTCCCGCCGCGGCCAAGGCCGCGGCCTGGGCCCGGGCGGCGGGGTTGACCGAGCCCAGGGCCACGATCACCGGGCGCTTCCGGGCCGGGTCTTCCCGCCCGGCTTTCGACGGGGCAGGAGCCGGGCCGCCCCCAGGAGTCGAGGCCGCGGCCGGACCCGGCCGACCGGACCGGGCGGCCAGGATCTCCGCCGCCGGAAGGGCCAGACCCGCGGAACCCGAGAGGATCACCCCGGGCTCCAGGGACAGGGCCGCCCGGGCCAAGAGGGCCAGGTCGGCCTCGCACTCGGCATCGCAGACCGCGATCCCCCCCCCGGAGCGGCGGAAATCCTCCAGGGCCGAGCGTACCCCTTCCTCTCCACTGTCCAGGACCGAACGCCCCAGGTCCCGAACCGGCCGCCGGCTCTGAGCACCGATGTACGCCGCGATGCGGCTCTCCCGGACGGGGGTCACCGGGTCCCGGGACAAGGCCGTCTCTGCCACGGGCACCCCGTCCACCAGGAGCACCCCGCCCCGGACGAGCCTCTTGTTGGCCGGGAAAGCGGGGCAGAGCAGCGCCAGGTCGACCCCCGTGGCGTCCATCACCGCGTCCAGTTCCCGTCCCGCCGGACCCCGGAGGGTGGAATCGATCTTCTTGTAGACCGGCAGGTAGCCCGCCTCCGCGAGGGCGCAGGCCGCCCTCCGGACAGCGGAGTAGGCCCGCTCAGGATCCAGAGGCCGGCTGTCCGTGTTGACCACCAGGACATCGGCCCCCTCGATATCCTCCGGGCCCCAGTCCCCGAACAGGGACCGGGTCCGCAGGCCCGACCGGGCGAACTGCACCCCCGTATCCCCCGCCCCCGTCAGGTCGTCCGCGATCACCGCGTACCTCATGGATCCTCCCGCCCGCCGGGGTCT
Source organism: Spirochaetota bacterium (assembly GCA_041306765.1). Lineage (GTDB taxonomy): Bacteria > Spirochaetota > Spirochaetia > Treponematales > UBA12059 > JAAYUR01. The sequence goes on from JBFZER010000308.1 coordinate 1,229, forward strand.
CCGGCAATGGAAGCGGCCTCGGCCTAGTTCCGGATCGACCGCTCCGCCAGGCCCAGGAGGCGGCCGAACTCGTCGGGGGCGGCGGAGTAGATGAAGGCGAAGGAGGAGGCGAAGAGGACGACCGCCAGCCACTTGGTGAAGATTCCCCGGGTCCGCATGAACAGCACGACGGAGAGGATCGCCATGACCGCCGCGCCGACGACCCGCACGTCCCCCAGGGGCAGCCGGTATCCTCCGACGACGATCGGCCCGATCCCCGCGATCTTGGCCAGGTCGACCTCGATGCCCAGGACCAGGACCGCCAGTTCCGCGGCCATGAGGCCTACGAGGAGGAACGACGCCAGCTTTGTCGACAGGCCCTCGGTCCGGATGAGCTCGTAGACCGCCGCCGGAAGGGCGCAGGCCGCGATGAGGACCGGCAGATTCCACCAGACGCCGGCCGCGGCGCCCCCCAGGGCCAGCACCGTCAGAGCCAGGCAGTACAGGAACGCCCGGCCTCCCCGGGCGGGCCCGCCCTCGCTCCTGCCATCCCTACGCACAGTGTCCGACATAGATACCTCCCGGAACCGTGAATATACCATGCGGCTTCCGGGACCGGGAGATAAAACGGCGCCGCGGCCGGAAGCGGGCCTCGGGAAGGGCCGCGGCTCCTATCGCTTGTCGCGCTCTATCGTCCGCCTCTCGATGAAGGTAAGGACCGACTTGCGCAGACGTATGGACTTGGGGGTGACCTCTACCATCTCGTCCTCCTGGAGGAACAGGATGGCCCGTTCCAGGGTCATGGGCTGGATGGGCGTCAGGGTCAGGGCTTCGTCCTTCAGGACGGACCGCATGTTGGACAGCTTTTTTTCCTTGCAGGGATTCACGACCAGGTCGGAATCCAGGTTGTGCTGACCTATGATCATGCCCTCGTAGACCGGTTCGCCGGGCACCACGAAAAGCCGGCCCCGCGGTTCCAGGTGGAACAGGCCGTAGGTGACGGCGTTCCCGCCCCGATCGGAGACCAGAAAACCCGTCTTGCGGTCCCCGAAATCCCCCCGGTATTCCTCGAAACCGGAGAGATAGGCATTCATGATACCCGTCCCCTTCGTATCCGTCAGGAATGTGTCGCGATACCCTATCAGGGCCCGGGTCGGGACGGAGAACTCCAGCCGCACCCGCCCGCCTTCATGCGCGGCGTAGGAGAGCATGCGCCCCCTCCGCGCGGAAAGCTTGTCCGTGACGATGCCCGCGTAGGCTTCGCTGCAATCGACCGCAAGGTGCTCGACGGGCTCCAGGATCTTGCCGTCCCGTTCCTTGAAAATGACCTCGGGTCTACCGACGCAGAGCTCGAAGCCCTCCCGCCGGAGCGTCTCGATCAATATGACCAGCTGGAATTCTCCCCGTCCCCGGACGACGAAGCCCCCTCCGGTCCCGGCCTCGTCCACCAGTATGGAGACGTTCTTTCGGGTTTCCTTGCGGAGCCGTTCGAGCAGTTTCCCGGACTGGATGTTCATGCCCTCCGTCCCGGAAAGGGGCGAGGTGTTCACGGTGAAGCGCATGGATATGGTCGGCTCGTCGATGCTGATGCGCGGCAAGGCCTTGGGCGCGTCCCGGGTGCAGATCGTGTCGCCGATATGCACGTTTTCTATGCCCGACAGCACCACGATGTCCCCGGGTTCCGCGCTCGCCGCCTCCACGATCTTGACGCCCTGGTAGCTGTGCAGCTTGGTGACGTTCAGGGCTTCCCGGATCTCGTCCGCCCCGATGCACACCAGGCTGTCCTTCGACTGGGCCCGGCCGTTCACCACCCGGCCTATGGCCTGGCGGCCGAAAAAGTCGGAGTAGGAGAGGTCGGACACCAGCATCTGGAACGGTTCGACCCGCGAGAAGGCGGGGCAGGGTATGCGGGCCAGCACGGCGTCGAACAAGGGTTGCAGGTCGCCGCCCTCGCCCTCGAGGCTCTCCTTGGCCACCCCGGCCTTCCCTATCGCGTAGAGGAGGGGAAACTCCAGCTGCCGGTCGTCCGCCCCGAGGTCGATGAAGAGGTCATAGATCTCGCTCAGGACTTCCCCGGGGCGGGCATCGGGCCTGTCTATCTTGTTGATCACCACGATCACGGGCAGGCGCAGCTCCAGGGCCTTGCCCAGGACAAAGCGCGTCTGCGGCAGGGGGCCTTCCGAGGCGTCGACCAGGAGCAGGGCGCCGTCCACCATCGAGAGCGCGCGCTCGACCTCGCCGCCGAAGTCCGCGTGGCCCGGCGTGTCCAGGATGTTGATCTTCACGCCCTTCCAGACGACGGAGCAGTTCTTGGCGGCTATGGTTATCCCGCGTTCGCGCTCCAGGTCCATGCTGTCCATGAGGCGCTCCGGGGCTTCCTGTCCCTCCCGGAACATTCCGGTCTGGCGGAACATGGCGTCCACGAGGGTGGTCTTGCCGTGATCCACGTGCGCGATGATCGCGATATTCCGGATGGCCGGATTCGATGCGTCGTTGCGGTTCAATATGTGTCCTGGTTTCGCTTGCGAGGCGGGGCTCCGTCCATAGTACGTGAAACGAGGCGCTTCGCATAGGGCGCGGGGAGGGTGGTCCCGCTAGGGACGCGCCGAGACCCGCACGAAGTCGAAATACCCCAGGCTGGTCCCCCCGGCGTTGTCCGAGTCCGCCATGACGGCGATCGTGGCCTTCCGGGGCGGGTCCGCGCCGAAGGCGGCCCGGTAGTCCGCCAGGAGGTCCCGGGTCCGGACCCGGTACTCTCCCGGCGCGGCCAGGCCGGAGTCCACCACCCGCATGGCGGAGCGGTCCGTGTAGGGGCTGCGGAACCAGCCCCCCGGGTCCCCGGGTACGGACCAGGCGTAGTTGAGGCTGGAATGGGGCGGGTACTCCTTGTACAGGATCCGGGCGGTCTCGTACATCATCCGCACCCCCAGGGGGGCGGATTTCGGGTCGTACTCGAAGATCACGTAGACCCGCAGGGGGTAGTCGTCCCCGGCCTTGGTCCGGGGGGAGGGGGCGGAGGCCGGGCCGGATTCCAGGCGCCAGGAGAACTCCAGGACCGGGGTCTCGTAGACGTCGAAGGTCCCGGTCCGCACCAGCCCCGAGGCGGAGGCGTCGGAACGGGCCTCCAGGAGGGTGCGGCCCTCGGCCTCGACGACGCGGTACGCGCTCTTCCGGGGGATCTTGGGAAAGTCCAGGGGAATCCAGGCCGAGAGGTCCGCGAAATCCTCGGAGAGGCCGGAACCCTGGGCGGCCGCGGTGGCGGCCGCGACGAAGGCGGCCAAGGCGGCCAGAAGGATCGGTCCAGGTCCCCTCCTCATCATGGCTTCCTTCCGTAGCCGAAGGCGAATGCCAGGAGGCGCCGCACCCGGGGGGAGAAGAGCCGCGGGGCCAGGTAGGCTCCCGCCGCCCGCTTGTGGATCTCCGAGAGGGTCGGGTACGGGAAGACCTGGAGGGCCAGTTCGCCGATTGGAAGGCGTTTTCGGGACGCTATAAGAAGGGGGCCGATCAGCTCCCCGGCATGGGGGCCGACCACCCGGGCTCCCAGGATCCTGTCCTTGGGGTCCAGGAGAACCCGCACGGAACCGACGGCGGCCCGCTCCGCCACGGCCCGGTCCACCTCGTCGAAGGAGAACTCGATGGCCTTGGTCCGGATGCCCCGGGCCGCGGCGCCCGCCTCGTCCAGGCCCGCCACGGCCAGCTCCGGGTCCGTGTAGGTCACCCGGGGCACGGCCCCGGGGTCGTAGGCCCCGGGCAGGCGGAAGATCGCGCTTCGAACCAGGTAGGAGGCCTGGTTCCCCGCGGAGTGGGTGAACAGGGACCGGCCGTTGCAGTCCCCGATGGCCCGGATCCCCGGGGCGGCGGCCAGGCGCTGGTCGGTCTTGATGAAGCCCTTCTCCACCACGACCCCCGCCGCCTCCAGGCCCAGGCCCTCGGTCCCGGCGTAGCGACCGACGGCCACGAGGATCTCCTCGGCCTCCACGGCCTCCGCCCGGCCCCCGAGGGTACAGCGGATCACCGCCGCCCGGCCCGCTCTCCGCTCCACCGACTCGACCTTTGCCCCCATGAGGAAGCGGACCCCGTCCCGCTCCAGGGAAGTCCGCACCACCGCCGCGGCGGCCTCGTCCTCCCGGGGCAGGGGGCGCTCCGCGGCGTCCAGGATCGTCACCCTGGAGCCCAGGCGGGCGAAGGCCTGGCCCAGCTCCATGCCGATAGGCCCCGCCCCCAGGACGGCCAGCCGGGCCGGGAGGGGCCGGGGCTCGAAGACGGTCTCGTTGGTGCGGAATCCCGCCTCCCCAAGGCCGGGAATCGGGGGCAAGCGGGGCCGGGATCCCGTGGCCAGGACGACCAGGGGCGCGGAAAGCCGGTCCCCCGCGGCCGCCTCCACGACACCGCCCCCCGCCAGGCGGGCCCGCTCCCTCCGCACCTCCACACCCAGGCCCCGGAAGCGCTCCTCCGAGTCGTTGGGGGCGATCGTCTCGATCACACCCCGCACCCGGGCCAGGACCGAGGGGAGGTCCACGGCCGAAAGGCCTGCCGGGGGCAGGCCGAACTCGGCCTGGTCCATCGCCTCCCTCCGGGCGGTGGCTATGCGGATCAGGGCCTTGGAGGGCACGCAGCCCGCGTTCAGGCACTCCCCTCCCATGGCCTTGGCCTCGAAAAGGACGACCCGGAGACCCAGCTGGGCGGCCCCGGACGCGAAGGACAGGCCCGCCGAGCCCGCCCCGATCACGATCGCGTCGTGGGTGCGTTTCATTTCGGCTCCTTTCCGGCGGCAGCCCCGGCCCGCCGTTTGCGAAGAATGACGGGGATCAGGCTGACCGCCCCCAGGAGGGCGAAGGCCACCAGAACCCGCCCCGGAAGAGCCGCCCCCTCGGTAACCGCCCCCAGGGAGCCCAGGTAGGCGTAGGCCAGGGAGCCCGGGAGTATCCCGACCGCCGTGGTCCACAGGAAGGTCCGGGGCTTCACCGAGGTCAGGCCCGAAAGCAGGTTCACCAGGAAGAAGGGAAAGACCGGGACCAGCCGGACGAAGAGGAGGTAGGAGGCCCCGTTGTCCCCCATCTCCCGGTCGAATTTTTCCAGCTGGGCGCCGTACTTTTCCCGGAGGGAGGTTCCCAGGAGGCCCCGGGCGGCCAGGAAGATGACGAAGGCCCCCGTCGTGGCTCCCAGGTTCACCAGGAGGGCCGCGGGCACCGGCCCGAAAAGAAAGCCCCCCAGGAGGGTCAGGACCGTCGCCCCCGGCACGGACAGGGCCACGGTGGCGAAGTAGGCCCCCACATAGACCAGGGCCGCCAGGGCCAGGTTGCCCCGGACAAGGCCCAGAAGCTCGTCCCGCCGGGCGGCCAGGGCCGCGGGATCCAGGACCCTCCCCAGGGGAGTGTACCGCACCGCCAGGAAGAGGGCGGCGGCGGCGGCCGCGAAGATGATCAGCTTGACTGCACCGGATCGTTTCATGTCGTCTCCTTGCGGTCGGTTCAGGAATCCATTCCGCGCCGGGTGTGGAAGGCCCGGAGGAAGGCCTCCAGAACTCCGAAGCCCGCCAGGGGCAGAGCCAGGAACAGAAGGGAAAAGGCCGCCCCCAGGGAGCGGTCCGAGGATGCCAAAAAGGGGGCCAGGAAGCCCGTGAAGGAGTCCACCCGCCCTCCCCCGGTCAGGAAGACCAGGAAGTAGTCCGAAAAGCACACCAGGAAAGCCACGCTCCCCCCAGCGGCCAGGGCCGGAAGGAGGACCGGGATCTCCACGGCCAGCCAGGTCCGGACCGGGCCGGCCCCCAGGTTCCGGGCGCAGTCCCCGAAGGCGGTTCCCGTATGCCGATACCCGGAGATCAGGGCCCGGAGCAGGTAGGGATAGGAGGCGAAGGTCAGGGCCATCACCACCGCCGGCCAGCTGGATCCCAGGCCCGCGGCCAGGAAGAGCCGGTTGAGTCCGAAGGCGTAGGACGCCGGGGGCAGGACCGCGGGCAGGAGGAGAAGCGCCTCCAGGGAGCCGTTCCGGGCTCCCCCGGAGCGCACCAGGGACCGGGCCGCGGGCAGGGACAGGGCCGCGCCCAGGAGGACCGCGGCCAGGGAATAGGCCGTCGAGGAAGCCAGGGACGCGGCGATCCGGGGAGCCGAGGAGGCCGCGTACGCCCAGGCCCGGAAGCTCCAGGTCGCGGGCAGGACCCGGGGGAAGGGCCAGCGCCCCGCGAAACTCGCGATCCCCAGGACCGCCAGGGGCAGGGCAAAGACCAGGACCCACAGGGCCAGGCCGACCGCGCGGGAGAGGGCCGCGCCCTTGGTTCCGGCTTCGGAAACCGCGCGGACCCCGGGACGCCGGTACTCCGCCCCGCCCGTCCTCGATCCCCGGCGTCTCATCCGGAGGCCCCCGGCTCGCCCCGGAGGGCCGCCAGCCGGTCCTCCCGGCTCCGCCCGGCCCCGAAGACCGCGAAGGCCGCCAGGAATGACAGGATTCCCGCGGTGGACAGCAGGGCCGCGGCCCGGGGCCGGGCGGAAAGGTCCCGGAGGAAGTAGCGGCCGTAGACCTCGATGCCCAGCATGGCGGGATCCCCGGATCCCAGCACCCAGGGCAGGTCGAAAGCCCCGAATGTATACAGGAATAGGATGGCGGCCACCGCCGTCAGGGTCGGGGCCAGGTGGGGCAGGACGATCCCACGGAAGACCGCCCCGCGGTCCGCCCCCAGCATCCGGGCGGTCTCGGCCAGCCGGGGATCCAGCTTCCGCAGGCTCGCGTGGAGCATCAGGACGGCGTAGGGAGTCTCCTTGAACACATAGGCCAGGACGATGGCCGGGCCGCCGCCCCCCGCAAAGGGATCCGGCAGGGCTTCGAAACCCGGGACCAGCCCCGCGCTCACCAAGGCCGCGCCGATCAGCCCGGTTCGGGAAAAAAGCAGGACCGCCAGGTAGCCCACCGCCAGGTGGGGCAGGACCACGGCGGTCTTGTAGATGCCCGCCAGGGACGCCTGGCCCCGGGGCAGGCCGTGGAGGAATAGGGCCAGGGGAACCGCGAGGGTCACGGAGACGAGGCTGGAGGCCGCGGCCACCGCGGCGGAGAACCCCAGGCTGCGCCAGGTCCAGGCGGAGCGGACCAGGTCCCCCCAGGCGGCCGCTCCGGGGGAGGGGCCGCCCAGGCCGAAGGAATCCGCAAGGGTTGCCAGGAAACCCGCGGCCAGAAGCCCCGCGGAAAACAGGGCCAGGGGCGCCGCCCCCGCGGCCGGATGGGCGGTCCCAAAGCGGACCGGGCCGCACGGTTGCCGGGTAGCCGCCGTCACGGATTCGGCGCGGGGCGCCTCACTTCTTTCCAAGTACGAACGCCTCCCAGGCGTCCTCAAGGGCTTCCACGTAGGCCGGGTCGATCTCCCCCTGGGCGGCCGCGTCCAGGGCCGCGAAGGGCAGGGTCGCCGCCCCCAGGTCCAGGGATTCGAAGCGCCCGCGGTCCTCCGGGGCCAGGCGGCCCATGTCCAGGACCGTGAAGTCCCCCCAATTGGCGGGGTCGTTCTTGGAGGCCTGGGCCTCCGGGGAGAGGAGGAAGTCGCTGAGCACGAGGGCCCCCGCCTTGTTCGGGGCGTTCCGGGGTATGGCGGTGAAATGCACGTTGGCGGGGCTGGCCGCCTCAAGGACCGCGGTTCGGACCGTGGGCGGATAGCGCCCCTGGAGGATCAAGCCCTGGGCCCCGGACTGGGTGTAGGACATGTTGAAGAGCACTTCACCCCGTTCGAACAGGCCGTCCAGCCGGGCCTTGTCCGCGGGATAATCCCGGCCCCGCCCCCACAGATGGGGAGCCGTACGGGCAAGCCAGGCCCGGAGGGACGGCAGGGCCGCCTCGAGCCGGGCGGCGTCGAAGGGGCCCTGGAAACCCGCGGATCCGCCGGAAACCCCGTAGAGCAGGGCCCGGACGAAGGCGCTGCCCGTGAAATCCGGGGGCCGGGGATAGGCGAAGCGGCCCGGGTTGGCCTCGATCCATGCAGCCAACTCCTCCAGCGTCCTCGGGGGAACGGGTACCTTGGCGGAATCGTACTCCAGGACGAACTGGGCCCGGCCGTACGGCGCTTCGTAGCCCTCCGTGGGAAAGCCGAAATCGTAGGCCGCCGTAGCGGGGTCCACCAACCTGGAGTTGGGCAGGCGGTCGAAGTAGGGGCCGTAGAGCAGGTCCTCTGTCTTTGCCCGCTTGAAATTCTCGCCGTTGATCCACAGGAGGTCCATGGTCCCCGTGGCCGCGCCCGCCGCCTTCTCGTCCAGGAGCCTGTTGATGAAGACCGCGGCGTCCATGGGCACCCGGATCAGCTTGACCCCGTACCGGGAAGAGAGTTCCCGGGTTACGAAGCCGTCGATCCAGGCGTTGATCCGGGCGTCCCCGCCCCACATGTGGAAGCGGACCTCCGTGCCCTTTGCGGCCTTGAGCACCTGATCCCAGTCCATCCCCGCGGGATCCGCGGCGGGGGCCCGGGCGCAGGAGCCCAGGACCGTCATGGCGGCCAGAACGGCCAGAGCAGCCCCGAAGAGCGCCGCGGCGCCGGACTTGCGCGCCCGGACCCGGTCCGTACCGATTCGTCCATTCTTTTTCATGCCGTCTCCTCCGCCGCCTGTATGTCCCCGGCGGCAATCGCCGCAATCCCGGGTCGCCGGGCTCGGAACCAGAGGGTTGCGCCTGCCGGAAGCTCCCGGCTTTCCGCGGAAACCCGGAGAATCCGGCCTCCGGACTCCACCTCGTAGGAGGTGTAGGAACCCAGGAACACCGAGCCCCGGAGGATCCAGGGAGCCTCCCGGGCCGGTTCCGGGTAGAGATCCTCCGGCCGGTACCGCCCCGATGGGGAGCCCAGCCCGAAGGGTAGGTCCACCACGGGACCCAGGAGACCCGCGTGGGGGCCGGCCAGGCTGTCCCGGTAGATCTCCCGGGGGCTTCCCTCCGCCGCCGTCCGGCCCTCCACCAGAAGGCTCACCCGGTCCGACACCGCGAAGGCCTCCTCCCGGTCGTGGGTGACGCAGACCGCAGTGATCCCGAAGGCCCGCTGGGTTTCCCGGAGGAACTCCGCGGTCTCGCGCTTCAGGGCCCGGTCCAGGTTGGCGAAGGGCTCGTCCAGGAGCAAGGCCCCGGGCCGGACCGCCAGGGCCCGGGCGATTGCGACCCTCTGGCGTTGGCCCCCGGAGATGCGGGAAGGGTAGGCGTTCGCCTTGTCCGAAAGCCGGAAGACGGCCAGGAGTTCGGACACCCGGCGCTCCCGCTCCGCCTTGGGAAGCCGGGCGGCCCGGAGCCCGAAGCCCACGTTCTGGGCCACCGTCATGTGGGGGAAGAGAAGGTAGTCCTGGAAAACCAGGACCACGGGACCCGGCGGATCGTACCGGCCGTCGAAACGCAGGGTTCCCGAGTCCGCCGCCTCCAGGCCCGCCAGGATCCGGAGCAGGGTGCTCTTCCCGGAACCCGAGGGGCCCAGGATGGCGTGGAAGGACCCGGGAGCCACGTCCAGGGTCGCTCCCCGGAGGGCCTCGGTCGCTCCATAGCGTCGGGAAACACCCTCCGCTTCAATCCGCATTCCCGCCTCCCTGGGCGTCCCGGCCCGGAGCCGCAAGCAGGCACATTCCCGCCCGGGCCCGAAGGAGGGCGCCCAGGAGGGTCAGACCCGCCATGGCCCCCGCGAGGTGCGCGTAGAACCTAGGAAAGAGCAGGAAGGCGGAATAGAAAAGGACCGTCTCCGTCCCTCCCACCAGACCCCGAGGCATGGTGATGGACGTGGGCTCCCCGGAAGCCCGGGATCCCGCCCCCCGCTTTTCCAGGAGGGCGGAGAGGTACATCCAGGTGGCGGCGTTGACGTAAAAGACCGCCAGGAGAGCCAGGGTCACCGGAACCGCCGCCCCGCCCAGCCGGAACGCCAGGGCGATGGGAATCGCCGCGTAAACCGCGAAGTCGCAGAGAATGTCCAGGTAGGCCCCGGCGTCTCCCTGGGTTCCGCTCACCCGGGCCACGATCCCGTCCAGGCCGTCCAGGATCCGGTTCAGGATCCAGAGTCCGAAGGCCAGGATGAACCGTCCCGAGGCTGCTGCTGCGGCGGCGGCGGCCCCCGCAGCCAGCCCCGCCCAGGTGTACGCCGCGGCGGGCGCCAGCCGGGCGCAGACCCGGCCCGCGGGATCGAATACCGAGTCCTTCCATCCCCGGGTCCAGGCGTCCAGCATAGGTCTCTCCCGATTTTAGAATTCTTGATGCCGTAGATTTAATGTAAACATCGGGGAATTACAAAACAAGAAATATTCTCGGAATCTCCGGGTCGAATCTGGATAAGCCGGATCCGGCTGGGTTCCGCGTCCGGAACAGGATGCCTTCAGCGGCAGTCCGCCGGATCGAGAGTTTCGTCAAGGCACCAGGCTCGGACCGAAGTGTAGATCCTTCGTGCGGCCAGACCGAGGAGCGCGGCCGCGAAGATCAGGAAAAACACCCAGGAATACCGATCCAGAATCCTCATGCGGTCCCCGAGCAGGGTGTACAGGACGGTTCCGGGAATCATCCCCAGACCGGTCGCAACAACGAAGGAGGGCAGGGTAATTTCCCCCAGGCCGGCCGCGTAACTGACCAGGTCGAAGGAGATGAAGGGAAGGAGCCGGGCGGTAAGGACGACCCGGAACCCGTACTCCCGGCCGATGCGCCGGGCGTAGTCCCGTACACGGTCGGAGGGAAGGATCTTCCGACCCGCGACTTTCCAGACAAGACGGCCGATCCCGAACGCGACCAAGGCGCCCGACATCCCTCCCGCCCAGGAGATGAAGCTGCCCGCCCAGGGACCGAACACCATGCCGTTGGCGGCGGTGATCGCGAAGGCGGGGAGAGGGGCCAACACGGATTGGGCCACCATGAGCAGGATGCTGACCACCGCGGCAAAGGGACCCGAGGCTTCAATGGTGCGGGCCGCGTCCTCGATGGAGAGGGAGGCCAGGAACTCGACCGCCCCGGCTATCCGGGATCCCAGGAGCACGGCCGCCGCCCCCGCCGCCGCCGTGGATACCAGAATTACTGTAAGAACGCGGGCGGGGCGTAGTTTCTTGCTCTTGACGGGTTCGGATACCCGATTGCCGAATGTCGGGGATGGTTTATACATTACCATATTAGTAACATAAACCAATCCGGCCCTTTCCACAAGCCAATCCGCCCCGGGGGCCCCTAGAAGATCACCGCGTCCCGGGCGTTGCCGGAGATCCGGGGGAGGAAGTCGGCGTAGGTTCCGGTTGAGGATTCGTAGTAATTGAAATAAGCCGAGTTCCAAACCGCTTCCACCTTTTCCGCCGCGTACCGGTACGCCTCCTGCAGGGTGACGACACCGTTGCCGTCCAGGTCGCCCGAAGAGGCCGCCTGAACGAAATACCGGGTGAACACGCCGTTCTCCTCCCCTCCGAAGGAGCTTTCCCAGGAGAGTTCCTCGGAACCGGCGGCGGTGACCACGAAGGGAGTGTAGGGATCGTAGGATTGGAACGCCGATGCCAGTAGCTCGGAATAGGAGCCCAGGGCCGCCAGCAGGGCGCTTCCGCCGGTCCCCTCGTCGTAGACCCCGTAGGTTTGAGGCGAGGTATCCAGGGTTCCCGTATCCGTGACGAAGCCCCCGGAGTAGCAGGTGTCCAGAATGAGGATCCGGTTGCGGCAGGGAAGGGCGTCGAGCCAGGAGAGGAGTTCCGTCGATGAAATGGGATCTTCGTCGGTCGGGATGATGTAAGTCGTCCCGGACAGGTCCGCCGCTCCGT
>JBFZER010000309.1:0-3417 GCA_041306765.1 Spirochaetota bacterium
GCGGAGCGGCCGTCCGCCTCCTTGAGGGTCTCCGCTATGAGCCGGGCGCTTCGCTCGGTCATTCCCCAGCGGGTGGAATAGGCTATCAGGGTCTTCATACAGTCTCCCTTAAAAAAGCCCCCGGCGCTCGCCGGGGGCCGATGGACTCAGTCGATCGGGAATGACCGGCTCAGAATTTCCACTGCTTCTGGCGTTTCAGGTAGGTCCGGACCAGGTCGTAGTCCGAGTCCTTGGCGGGGGCGTAGCCCTCGTGATTGTAGATCTTCCGCATGATCGCCAGGCCATTCGGATCCTTGATCATGTTAAGGAAGGCCATCCGGATGGCTTCCTTGAGCTTGGCATCCAGGTTGGGGATGACGGAGATCGTGTCGTTGGGGATCTCGCTGGTATTGGAGATGAGAACCACCTTCTTCATGAGGTCCGGGAAGAAGGCTTCCTTCTCGAAGAGGGTCCGGGCGTCCTTGAAGGTGAAGGCCGCGTCCGCCTGGCCGTTGAACACCGCGGTGATGGCGTTGTCGTGGCCCCCGACGTTCAACCAGGTCACATCCTTCTCGGGGTCCAGGCCGGCGTCCGCCAAAAGGTTGGCGGGCCACACGAAGCCGGAGGTGGAGGTGAAGGAGGCGATGGCGATCTTCCGGCCCTTCAGGTCCTTGACGCTCTTGATCCCGGAATCCACGCCCGCCACCAGCTGGGCCTTGTAGCCGGAGACCAGGGGCTTGTCCTTGAGGAGCTTCCCGTTGTCGTCCACGTCGTAGCGGGTGGACTTCAGGATGGCCTCGGCGTAGCCCTCGTCAGCGGCCATGACATAGGCTGTGGTGGCCAGGAGGCCGACATGGATCTGGCCGGCGGCCATGCCCTCGATCAGGGCGTTGTAGTCCGTGGCCACGGTGACGTTGACCTTGCGCTTGAGCTGGGCTTCCAGCATCTGCTGCATGGGCATGCGCTGGGCGTCCAGGTAGGCGGCATCCCGGGAGGGGATAAGCTGGACCTGGATCACGTCCGGATTGACGGCCTTTTCCTTGGTGCCGTCCGCGAAGAGCGCGAGGGGCAGGGCCAAGACGATAATGAGCACCAGGGCGATACGGTTCTTCATGGGATCCTCCTAAAATATGAAAATACGGATTCCGCGAACAAGATTCTGAAGATATGGTACTCTAGCGGGGCCGTTCTGTACATACGATTTTTCTTCGGTTAGAGTGGCGGGTGCCGCGCCGGGCCGCCCGGAATACCCTTGCAGCAGCCCGGCGCGAATCCCGATACCCGCACCGCCCGAAAGGAGCGCCCATGATACGGTTCACCGACGTTTCCAAGACCTACCCCAACGGAGTCCAGGCGCTCAAGGGGGTCAACCTCTCCATAGAGAAGGGCGAGTTCGTGGCCATCCTGGGCCTCTCCGGCGCCGGCAAGTCCACCCTCCTCCGCCTGATCAACCAGCTGATCGACACCACCGAGGGCGAGGTGGTGGTCAACGGGGTGGCGGTGAACAAGGCGACCGGCAAGACCCTGCGGAATGTCCGCCGCCAGATCGGCATGATCTTCCAGGGTTTCAACATCGTGAAACGGATGTCCGTCCTGTCCAACGTCCTGTCCGGCCGGGTGGCCTACAACCCCACCTGGCGGGCCGTCCTGGGTCTCTTCCCGGAGGAGGACAAGCAGATTGCTTACCGTGCCCTGAAGCGGGTGGATATCCTGGAAAAGGTCCACACCCGGGCCAGCGAGCTCTCCGGAGGCCAGCAGCAGCGGGTGGCCATAGCCCGGGCCCTGGCCCAGGAGCCCCTGGTCATGCTGGCGGACGAACCCGTGGCCTCCCTGGACCCGGTCACCACGATCCAGGTGATGGACTACCTTAAGAAGATCAACCGGGAGGACGGGATCACCACCGTGGCAAACCTTCACCACGTGGACCTGGCCCTGAAGTACGCCACCCGGGTGGTGGGCATCCGGGCGGGCACCATCGTCTATGACAGGCCGATGAAGGATATCGACAAGGACAACTTCCTCCACGAGATGGAGCAGGTCTACGGGCGCCGGATCCATGCGGACGAGGTCCTGGGGGACGAGGAATGAGCGGACACGTCGAGCGGATCGTCGTACCCAAGCCGGACCACCTGCGGCGCAATCTCATCATCCTGGGGGTCACGGCCCTGATCGTGGGCAGCGCCTGGTTCGCGGGCTTCGACATCGGCAGGATACTCCTCAACCTGCGCAAGGGAGGGCGCCTCCTGGGGCGCATGTTCCTGAAGCCCGACTGGGCCTATACCCCCCGGATCGTGGATCCCCTCCTGGAAACCATCAAGATGTCCATCGTGGGCACCTTCTGGGGGGCGATCCTGGCCTTCCCGACCGCGGTCTTCGCGGCCAACAACTTCATCCGGAATCCCTGGATAGCCCAGCCCCTCCGGTTCATCCTCAACATCATGCGCTCCATCCCCGCCATGGTCATGGCCTCGGTCTTCGTGGCGGTCTTCGGGATCGGGGCCTTCAGTGGGGTCCTGGCCCTGGTCATCTTCACCTTCGGCCTCATCTCCAAGCTGACCTTCGAGTCCATCGAGGCCATCGACCAGGGCCAGGTGGAGGCCCTCCAGGCCGTGGGCGCCAACAAGCCCAATATCCTGCGCTACGCCATCGTGCCCCAGATCCTGCCCCAGTTCCTCTCGTACACCCTGTACGGCTTCGAGATCAACGTCCGGGCGGCCGCCGTCCTGGGCTACGTGGGGGCGGGCGGCATCGGCCAGATCTTCGAGCAGAACCTGGCCTGGCGCAACTTCGACCGGGTGGGGCTGATCATCATAATCTCGTTCTTCGTGGTCCTGGTCATCGACCTGGCCAGTTCCGCCATGAGAAGGAAGCTCGTATGACCGACCGCATCCTGGTCCGGCGGGAGCCGAATCCCCTGCGGACCCTGTACAACATCCTGAACTACGGCGGACTCGCGGCCCTGGTCCTGTGGAGCTCCGCGGGGATCGAATACCTGGGCATCATGCAGACCGCCCGGGGGACCGTGGAGGCCCTGATCCGGGGCTTCGTCCTGCCGGATACCGCCTACCTGGCCAACTGGACCAAGGACGGCCTGCCCTACGCCATCGTGGAGACCATCGCCATATCCATAGCCGGGACCTTCGCCTCGGCCCTCCTGTCCATACCCGTGGCCCTCCTGGCCAGCCAGAACATCGTGGGGCAGAGGATTTCCAAGGTGGGAAAGGTGATCGTGACCGCCGTCCGGACCTTCCCGGAGCTGATCCTGGCCCTGATCTTCATCAGCGTGGTGGGTCCCGGCGCGCCCGCGGGCATCCTGGCCATCGGGATCCATTCGGTCGGAATGTTGGCCAAGCTCTTCTCCGAGGCCATCGAGAGCATGGACATGGGGGTCAAGGAAGCCCTGGACTCCTGCGGCGCCACGCCCATGGAGGTGCTCTT
>JBFZER010000310.1:0-3352 GCA_041306765.1 Spirochaetota bacterium
TCGGGGGCGATCGGTTCGAGGTCGAGAGCGCGGGCCTGGAGCCCGGGGCCCTGAACCCCTTCGTGGTCCGCGCCCTGGCGGAGGAGGGGATCGGCATCGCCGGCAAGCATACCCGGGATGTCTTCGAGCTCTACAAGGCCGGAAAGCGCTTCCATTACGTCATCACCGTCTGCTCCAAGGAAGCCGCCGAGCGCTGCCCCATCTTCCCGGGGGTTCACGAAAAACTGTACCTTCCCTTCCCGGATCCCTCCACCTTCCGGGGAAGCGACGAGGAGATCCTTGCCCAGGTGAGGGTGGTGCGGGACCAGATCAAGGAAGCCATGCGAAAGTTCGTGGAGGAGCACCGGGACGATTCCTTCTGAGTCCGCCGCCCCGGGCCGCGACCGGAAAGGCCGTCCGGGACTCTAGCCCGGGGGAAACGCCGATGCAAGGGCGGACTCCAGCCGCCCCAGGGCGGCGGGCCAAGCGGCCGGCCCAACGGACAGGAAGGAGACCCGGAAGCTCCTTCGGGTCTCCGGGGAGGAGCCGAAATGCCGCCCCTCCGCCCAGGGGGGCGCGTCGATGGCAGGCTCCCTGTCCGCGGTCACCCAGAGGTTCCAGCCCGAGGATCGGCGGTCCCAGGTCAGCCCCGGATGCCCGGCCAGGAGCCGCTCCAGCTCAGCCCTCCGGGCCGCGGCCGCGGAGGCGCAGGAAGCCAGGTGCCGGCCGTACAGGCCGGACCGGTAGAATCGGTCCAGGAACAGCTGGAGCCAGGTTGCCGGTCCGGGGTCCGTCTCGGACTTGAGGGTTTCCAGCCTCGGAAAGACCGATTCGGGGGCGGACATCAGCCCCACCCGGATGCCCGGCGCGGTGGTCTTGGACAGGCTCTTGATCCAGATCGTCCGCTCCGGGACCAGGTCCGCGAAACGGGGGGTCGAGGAGGGGTCCGTCTCGGACAGGTAGTCGTCCTCCAGGATCCAGACGTCCCTCCGGCGGGCGCAGTCCGCCAGGGCCCGTTTGCACTCCCGGGAATACCGCAGTCCCGTCGGGTTGTGGAGGTCCGGGACGGTGTAGAAAAGACGCGGCGCCGAGGCCGGAACCTCCCGCCAGAACCGCTCGAAATCGTCCGGGTCGGGCCCCTCGGGGCCCAGGGCGACATACCCCGCCGGCCGGAAGAGGGCCAGGGCCGCCGGATAGGTGGGCTCCTCGGCCAGGACCGCGGGCCGGGCCCGGTCTCCGAAGAGCCTGCGGCAGAGCTCCAGGCCCTGCTGGGCGCCGGGCAGGACCAGCAGGGACTCCTCGGGCAGGCGGTACAGGGCGGAAAGGCTCTCCCGCAGGCCCGGAACGCCCCGCACGGGGGGCGCGGAAAAGACCCTGCCCCGTTCGGAGGCCAGGGTCTCCGCCAGGAGGCTTCCCGCCTCCTCGTAGGGAAAGAAGTCCTCGGAGAGGGCGGAGACAGCCAGCTCGCCCTCCCGGGCCGGGCCCGCCCCGGGCGCCCGTGCGAAGGACCCGGCCCCGACCCGGTTCTCCGCCAGGCCGGCGCCGCTCAGGAGGTCGAAGGCTTTCTGGGCGGTGAGCTTGTTGCAGCCGTAGTTCCGGGCGGCTTCGCGGATCGAGGGGAGACGCTCTCCGGGCCGCACCTCCCCCTCCTCCACGAGCCTGCGCAAATCCAGGTAGATGCGCTCGTAAAGGTGCACGGCGGTCCTAGACGGTTCCCACCCGGAAGGATCGCCGGAACGCGGTCCTCCGCAGGCGCTCGACCCAGACGACCGCCAGCGCCATGACCAGCCGCGGGACGGTCAGCCAGAAGAGGGGGATGCCCAGGGCCCCGTACAGCACCGTGTCCTCCAGAAGGCTGTGGGACATGGCCGCGTGGTGGTTGAACAGGTCCGCCTCCTGGCGCTTCATCTTCCCGCCCTCGATCTGCTCCATGATGACCGCGGCCCCGTATGCGTAGCCGACCAGGTTGATCACCAGCCACAGGAGGCTGGCCGAGTCGGGGAGGCCGAAGCCCTTCATGAGGGGCGCGAAGATGCGGGCAAGGAACTCGGCGACGTGGAACTCCTCCAGGAGCCTCTGGGTCACCAGGATGGCGATGACGAGGAGTAGGATCTTCAGGACCAGCCGCATCGTCCCCAGGCCCCAGGCGGTCAGGGCCGGGGGGAGGGTCGACCAGACCGCGATGGCCTGGGGAGGCGGGGTGAAGGAGGCCGGGGCGGGAGCGCCGGGCAGGAGGAGGTTGAAGACCCAGCCCGCGGCCAGGCCCATCCCCAGGCGAAGGAGGACCATCTTCAGGGCCGACGAGCCCGCCTTCCTCATGACCGCGGTCTCCACGATCAGGTTATGGGCGGTCAGGCAGATGATGGCGACGATGGAGGCTTCCCGGACCGGAAGGCCGAGCACCGTGACCACAGCGATTGCGCTGTAGTTCGTGAGGAGGAAACCGCTGACCAGGGCCAGGGCCGCCTCCCCCGGAAGTCCTATCAGCCGCATTCCCGGGGCCAGGAAGCGCGCCAGGTAGTACAGAAGGCCGCTCCAGTCCAGGAGCGCCACGGCCAGGGACACGGGGATCATGATCTTTATCAGGAAGACCGCGGTGGCAAGCCCGGCTTTCAGGCCGGAACCCGCGGATCGCGCGATCCGGAGGCGGTAATTCGGTAGTTCGTCCATTCTTGGGGCGAATTCTCCCGAGATCGGCGGGCCGTGTCTAGCCCTCGCCCCCTCCACCCAGGGCCCGGTACAGCGCGAGAAGTTCGTCCGGCGTCAGGGCCTCCGCCCGGACGTCCGCGGGAAAGCCCATCCCTACCAGGACTTCCGCAG
This sequence comes from Spirochaetota bacterium, assembly GCA_041306765.1. GTDB lineage: Bacteria > Spirochaetota > Spirochaetia > Treponematales > UBA12059 > JAAYUR01. The sequence goes on from JBFZER010000310.1 coordinate 2,800, forward strand.
CTTCCGGCCCCGAGCGCCCCAGGGCCCGGAGGTTGTTGACCGCGGTCTTCCGGCGCGAGGAGAAGAGGGAGCGCACGAAGCGGGTGAAGCCGGGGCTTCCCGCCTCCGGGGCCGGGTCCGCCCGGGGGCACATCACGACGACGGAGCTCGTGACCCGGGGGGCGGGCCAGAAAGAGCTGGAGCCTATATCGAAGGCGATCCTCACGTCGCACACCGAACGGCAGAGAACCGTGAAGGAGGCGTAGTCCTTGGTTCCCGGCGAGGAGGCCATGCGCCGGGCGGCCTCCTTCTGCACGGTGAACACCATCCGGGGCGGGGGGACGCCGCCCTCCAGCACGGCCGCGAGCATGGCCGCCGCGGCGTTATACGGAAGGTTCCCCAGGATCCGGTCCGGCTTCCCCTCCGCCAGCGCTCCCTCCCGGGTCTTGAGGAAGTCTCCCTCCCGGAGCCGGAACGCCGCATGGTCCCCGTACATCCCGCGCAGGGCGGCGGAAAAGCCGGGGTCTATCTCGAAGGCCTCCACCCGGGCGCCCCGTCCGAGGAGCTCCCCGGT
>JBFZER010000311.1:0-4372 GCA_041306765.1 Spirochaetota bacterium
ATGATGGTATGGTAGGTCCTCTTCCCGGAGGCCAGGCAATTTACGTGGCCGGGATCCAGGGAGAAATCATAGCCCCGGTTCTGAAGGGCGATCCCCGTTCCCCGGACGACGATGCCGGATCCGAAGCCCATGTAGTTGCTCTGGATGTAGGAAACCATGTTCCCTTCTCCGTCCGCCGTGCAGAGGTAGACCGTTCCGGAGCGTCCGGACGGCAGGGGAGAGCGCAGGCACGCCTCCGGGCCGATTTCCCGGGCACGCGCAGCCCCGTATTCCGGAGCCAGGAGGTCCCGGATCCCCCGTTCCATCCATTCCGGGTCCGTCACCCGGGCCTTCCCGTCCGCAAAGGCCATCTTCATAGCCTCCCAGGCGCGATGGAAGGATTCCGCGGACGGGAACGCTTCAGGGTCGAATTCTTTCAGGATGTTGAGAGCCAGGAGCGCCACGACGCCCTGACCGTTCGGCGGAATCTCGCAGACTTCGAAGCCCCGGTACCCCAGGGAAAGCGGATCGGTCCACTCGACTTCGTACCCCGCCAGGTCTTCCCGACCCAGGAATCCGCCGAACTCCGAGCTGTCCCGGGCGATGCGGTCCGCCAGTTCCCCCCGGTAGAAGGATTCGCAGTCCGAGTCCGCCAGGGTCCTCAGGGTCGCGGCATGGTCCGGAAGGCGGATCCTCTGACCGAGGGACGGAGGCCGCCCCGCAGGAGCGAATGCGCGGAACCACTCGGCATACTCGGGGCCTCGGCACTCCCGGGTATACCGGTCGAAGGATCGGTTCCACGCCCGGGCGAGGTTCGGTCCGACGGGATAGCCTTCCCGGGCGTATTCCTCGGCCTGGGCGAGGTCTTCGGGAAGGCCGAGCCGCCCGAAGCGCCGGACCAGGGAGGCCCAGGCCTTCGGGACTCCGGGAACCAGGACGGGGGTCCAGCCCAGGCAGGGCATCCTGCCGTCCGGAGGATTCCGGGAGAGAACGGATTCGATCGACAGGGACTCAGGCGCGCGTCCGCTGGCGTTGAGCCCGTAGAGCCGTTTGTCCTTTTCGATCCAGACCAGGGCGAAGGCATCGCCGCCGATCCCGTTTGCCGTGGGTTCCGTGACCGTCAGGGTCGCCGCCGCGGAAACGGCGGCATCCACGGCGTTTCCGCCGGCCCTGAGGACGCGGAGCCCCGCGGCGGAAGCCTGGGGGGAGGAAGCGGCCACCATGCCGCGGTCAGCGTACACGGGGTACCGGATGGAAGGGTAGGGGCGATGATCCGGATCGAAATCCATGTCAGGTCCTCCGGCTCCGGGGTTCCGCCTTTCCTTGTCCGCGAATCCCGTGTATAGTTGTTTCGATCAAAAAGCCGGTTGCCCGCGGACGCGGATGCAAGCGCCCGGCCCGCGCCGAGGCGGTCTTACGATCAGGAGGATAGCATGGCACGCAACGACGCGGAAGGCGCAGCGGGGGATTCGGGCGAGAAGCTCAAGGCCCTGGAAGCGGCTCGCCTGCAGATAGAGAAGCAGTTCGGACTGGGCTCCCTCATGAAGCTGGGAATGCACTCCAGCGCCCAGGGCGTGGAGGTGATCCCCTCCGGATCGATACTCCTGGACGAGGCGCTCGGGGTGGGAGGGTATCCCCGGGGTCGGATCGTGGAAATTTACGGTCCGGAATCATCGGGCAAGACCACCCTTGCCCTCCATGTGATCGCGGAAGCGCAGAGGCTGGGGGGTATCGCGGCCTTCATCGACGCGGAGCACGCCCTGGATCCTATCTACGCCCGGAACCTGGGGGTCAACATCGACGAACTCTGGGTCTCCCAGCCGGACAACGGGGAGCAGGCCCTGGAGATCGCGGAGTCCCTGGTGCGGTCCGGGGCCGTGGATGTCATCGTGGTCGATTCCGTGGCCGCCCTGACCCCCCAGGCGGAGATCGAAGGGGACATGGGTGACGCCCACGTGGGACTTCAGGCCCGTCTAATGAGCCAGGCCCTGAGGAAACTGACCGCCACCATCGGCAAGTCCCGGACCATCCTGGTATTCATCAACCAGATCCGCATGAAGATCGGGGTGATGTTCGGGAACCCCGAGACCACCACGGGAGGAAACGCCCTCAAGTTCTACGCCTCCGTGCGCCTGGAGGTTCGGAAGATCGAGACGATCGACAAGGGCGGCGACGAGGACGCCATCGGAAACAAGGTGCGCGTCAAGGTCGTGAAGAACAAGGTGGCGCCGCCCTTCCGCAAGGTGGAGCTGGAGATCCTGTTCGGCAAGGGAGTCTCGAGGCTCGGAAGCCTCATCGACGCGGCGGTCAAGTACAACGTGGTGGACAAGAAGGGCGCCTGGTACGCCTGGGGAGAAGAGAAGATAGGGCAGGGCCGGGACAACGTGAAGATCTACCTGGAACAGAATCCCGACAGGGCGGATGAACTGGAAAAGAAGCTCCGGCAGATCATATTCGAAAAGAAGGACGAACCCGGGAAGCCCTCGGACGCCAAGGCCGCCGGGAAAGCCGCGCCGCCGCCTCCGGAGACTGCCCCGGGACCGCGCGGATCCGGCGCCGCGGAAGCCGCTCCCGCGGCCGTCCGCTCAACGGGACGCCCCGTGGCGGCAAAGCCCGGGGCCGGAAAAACGTCCGAGGACGACGAGGGGCTTTTCTGAGAGAAGCGGGCCGCCCCGGGGTGCCTGTATACCTGGGGTTCGGCGGCAACGTTGGCGACACGGCCGCCGCGTTCCGCTCAGCCCTCGGGGCGGCTGCCGGGTTCCTCCGGGATGTACGAATTTCCTCTTTCTACCGTACGGCCCCTCGGTATTTCACGGACCAGGCGCACTTTCTGAACGCCGTCGTATTCGGAGTCACCCGCCTCGGGCCCCGGGAGCTGCTGGCCGCGACCCAGGCCGTGGAGGCGGCCCACGGCAGGGACCGCTCCCGGGAGCTGTCCAAGGGACCGAGGACCCTGGATATAGACCTGCTCCTCTACGGAGACGCCGTCCTGGACCTGCCGGGCCTGATCGTGCCGCATCCGGGCCTGCCCGAACGCCTTTTCGCCCTGGTTCCCCTCCTGGAGCTGGCCCCGGACCTGTCGGATCCCCGGACCGGGCGAACCTTCGCCTCCCTGGCGGCCCGCCTCCCGGGACAAGGTATTTACCTCGAAGCGGAAGCCGGACTATAATCCCCCAGCCGCCCCGCGGCCGCCGCCGGGCGGCGACATCCCAAGCAAGGCGTTCGGTACCCTAAACCATGTCGGACCTGTCGGAGTACAGCCCGGAACCCTCGGGTTCGGGTCAGCGTTTCCGCCTCAAGGACTTCGAAGGTCCCCTGGACCTGCTCCTGTTCCTCATAAAGAAGAACGAGGTGAGCATCTACGATATTCCCATCGCCTCGATCACGGAGCAATACCTGGGATATCTGGATGTTGCCGCAGAGACCTCCCTGGACGAACTCACGGAATTCTACTCCCTGGCCTCCACGCTCCTGTACATCAAGTCCCGGATGCTCCTTCCCGTGGAGATCGACCTGGGGGACGAGATCGAAGACCCCCGCCGGGTCCTTATCGAGAAGCTGATCGAGTACCAGAAGTACCGCAAACTTTCGGAGCTCATGGAAGCGAAGGAATTGGAAGTCGAATGGACCATCGAGCGCAGGAAGATCCAGAGGGCTCTTCCGTTCGCGGAAGAGCAGGAGATGTGGACCAAGATCGACGTCTGGGACCTCCTGATATCCTTTTCCGGCCTCATTTCCTCCGTTTCCTCCGAGCGCATCATCGACCTCTACGAAGAGGTCTCTATCAACGAAAAACTGGCCCTGATCCAGGAGATCCTGGACGGACGGGAGAGCTTCGATTTCACGGACCTGCTGACCCGGCGCAAATCGACCCTGGACGTGATCTGCGCCTTCCTGGCCGTGCTGGAGGCCGTGAAGCTGCGCTGGATCTCCATCTACCAGCACAAGCTGTTCGGAGACATACAGATGCGGAGACATGAAAAGCGAACCGAACGAAGCGACGATACAGGAGCCCCCGATGGAAGTGCGGCTGGAGCGTGAAACCGCCCTCTTGGAGACGATACTATTCCTGGAGGCGGATCCCCAGGACCTCGCGTCCCTGACCCGCATATCCGGGCTCGGGAAGGACGTCGTCGAGGCCGCCCTGCGGGGCCTCGAGGAATCCCTGTCCGCCCCGGACCACGGCCTCGAGCTGGTGCGGATCGGAGGGGGCTGGACCCTCGCGCCCAAGAGGGAACTGTGGGAGGGGCTGAAGGAGCACTACGGCCGGAAGAAGGAGTCCAAGCTCTCCCGGGCCGCCCTGGAGACCCTCTCCCTCAGCGCCTACTCCCAGCCCGCCACCCGGGCCGAGATCGCGGCCCGCCGGCGGGGCGGCGCGGAAACCATGATCCAA
>JBFZER010000312.1:0-2582 GCA_041306765.1 Spirochaetota bacterium
TATCTTGCGTACCCCAAGGCCTACGGCCGCGGCCGCAACCCGGGCGATCTCCTCGAGGCTCAGGATGTCCTCGTGCCGGAGCAGGTGTATACCCTCGGCGGGCATGCAATAGACGCAGCGGAGGTTGCAGCGGTCCGTGATCGAGATCCGGAGATAGTCGATGCACCGGTCAAAGGAGTCGTGCATCGGTCTCCGTCCCCCGTTCCAGTTCCGCCTGTCCTATCTCCAAGCGTATAAGGGCGTTGGCCTCGGAAAGCACGTTCAGCATGGAGGAGCCCGTATACCGCAGCGCATGGATTTCTCCCGCGGAGTAACGGACTGGGAGGAACTCGACCCGTTCCGTATCCCTGCGCGATATATCGTCGGCCATCCGAGCCCGGACAACCCTGGATTCAACCGGCAGTCCGCGCAGGCGGGCCAGCACGGCTTTTGCCATGATCTCGAAGTTGACGTAGGTGGATACGGGATTTCCCGGAAGTCCCAGGACGAAAGTGTTCCCACGGCGCCCCAAGTAGGTAGGCTTCCCGGGCTTCATGGCCAGGTTGTGAAACAGCTTCTCCACACCGTTTTTCGAGAGGACTTCAGGGATGTAATCGAAGTCCCCCAGGGAAACACCTCCGGACAGGAGCAGGAGGTCGCATTCCCCGAGGCCGATCCGGACCGCGGCGTCCAGAGGGTCCAGGCGATCCGGGAGGCGTCCGTAGCTCCGGACCTCGCATCCGGCGGCGAGTGCCTGGGCTGCAAGCTGCGGGCCGTTGGAGTCGTAGATGGTCCCCGGTGCCAAGGATTCCCCGACGGTGCGGAGTTCGTCGCCCGTGGAGATCACCCCGACGACGGGCCGGAGTTGGACGGGGACCGCCGAGTACCCCGAGGACGCCAGGATGCCGATGTCCGAAGGACGCAGCAGTCGTCGGCTGAGGAGGAGATCCCCGGCCCGCTGGTTTTCCCCCCGGCGTATGACGTTGTCGCCCGTCTCGATCTTCGTGAACCGGACGCGGCCGGAGGCCTCCTCGGTCCATTCGACCCGATGGACTCTTTCCGCCCCGGGCGGCAAAGGGGCGCCCGTCATGATCCGGGAGCAGTCCCCCGGGGCCAGGGGCCGGGGCGGGGAACCGCCGGCGGCGATGGTCTGGATGATCCCGTAACTCTCCCGGGGTTCCCCCCCCCAGGCGAATCCGTCCATGGCGGACTTGTCGAAGGGGGGCTGGTCGAACGCGGCGGCGAGATCGCGGGCAAGGACCCTGCCCAGCGCCTGGTCGAGGGGCGCTTCCTCCGGATCGTCGGGCAGGATTTCGACGGGCTGAGAGGAGATGAGCCGGAGCGCGTCGTCGGGGTGCATCATTCGGGATTCCCCCGGGCGGTGTCTTCGGCCTTCGGCGCCCGTCCGCGTCTGCCCGGATCTATACGGACGAGGCGGCCGTCCTCCAGGTATGCGGCGCGATCGGCCAGGGCCTCCGCGAAGGCCGCGTCGTGGGACGAGAAGACGATCGTGGTCCGGCCGCGTGCCGCGATATCCGCGAGCACTTCACGTATCCGCTCCGCCGAAGCCCTGTCCGCCTGGGCGGTGGGTTCGTCCAGGAGCAGGACCTCCGGATCCAGAACCAAGGCCCGGGCGAGGGCCACCCTCTGGGTTTCCCCGCCGGAAAGGCGCTTGGCGTCCCGGCGCCCGAAGCCGGCGAGGCCCAATCTCTCCAGGGCTTCCCTTGTCCTCAGGCGGATTTCCGAATCCGGAAGACGCCGAGCCCGGAGGCCGAACGCAATGTTTCGGTGGACAGTCCCGGCGAGGGGAAAGGGCGACTGGTGAACGTAAACGGAACCCGACCGGAGCCTCGGATTTCCCGCGGAAGGCCGGCCCTTGAAGAGCACCGAGCCGGAGTCGGCCCGAAGCAGGTCGTTGAGAATCTTAAGCAGAGTGGTCTTACCCGAGCCGTTCGGGCCGACCAGGGCAAGGACTTCACCAGTGCGGATGTCCAGGCCGGGGACCTGCAGGACCTTCCGGCTCCCGTAGGAGAAGGACAGGTCCCTCACCGAGAACAGGGCTTCACTGCTCATGTTTCACCGCCGCATGAACCAATGCGTTCACCGTAAGCGAAATGCCGAGAAGCAGTATCCCCAGCGAGAGCGCCCGCTCGAACTCGCCCTTGCTGGTATCCAACGCGATGGTCGTGGTCATGGTGCGGGTGTACCATCGGATATTGCCTCCCAGCATCATGGAAACTCCCACTTCCCCCGTAACCCGTCCGAAGGCGTTCAGGACCGCGGACGCCAGGACATACTTGGCTTCGAACAGGGTGGCCGTCAGACGGCGGAAGCGGCCGGCGCCCAGGGTGATCAGGGTTTCCGCGAAGCGGGCGTCCAGCTTCGAGAGGCCCGTGTAGACAAGGCTCACCACGATCGGCAGGGCCAGCAAAGTCTGGCCAAGTATCACTCCTGCGGGAGCGAACAGCCAACCGAGGTGACCCAGAGGGCCCGACCGGGAGATGAAGGAATAGACGGCCAGGCCGATGACCACAGTGGGCAGGGCCGTAAGGCTCGATACCACCGCGGCCACGGTCCGGCGTCCGGGGAATCGGTGTCCGGAA
>JBFZER010000313.1:0-3527 GCA_041306765.1 Spirochaetota bacterium
CGGTTGTTCGCAGCTTCATCCTGGACTGCCTGCACTACTGGGTCGTGGAGATGCACGTGGACGGGTTCCGCTACGACCTGGGCACCATCCTGGGCCGGGATCCCAAGGGCCGGCTCCTGGAAAATCCCCCGGTGATCGAGCAGATCGCCGAGGACCCGGTGCTCCGACAGACCAAGATCATCGCCGAGGCCTGGGACGCCGGCGGAGCCTACCAGGTCGGCAGCTTCCCGGGCGGGCGTTGGGCCGAATGGAACGACCGGTTCCGGGACGATGTGCGCAGGTTCTGGCGCGGCGACCGGCACATGGTCCGGCACTTCTGCACCCGGATCACCGGTTCCTCGGACCTCTACCTGCGGGACGGCCGGAAGCCCTTCCACTCCATCAATTACCTTACCAGCCACGACGGCTTCACCCTCCGGGACCTGGTCACCTACGAGAGGAAGCGGAACCTGGAAAACGGGGAGGGCGAGACGGACGGCCACGACGCCAACTTTTCCTCCGGCTACGGATCGGACGGCCCCACCGAGGACCCGGGAATCCGGGAGGTGCGGGAACGTCAGGCCCGGAACCTGATGGCCACCCTGCTCCTGTCCATCGGCACTCCCATGCTCCTGGCGGGGGACGAGTTCCTCCGGACCCAGGGGGGGAACAACAACGCCTACTGCCAGGACAATCCCGTGTCCTGGATCGACTGGACCCTGGCGGACGAGCACCGGGGCCTGGTCCGATTCGTGCGGGAGCTGATCGCCCTCCGTCTGCGCCATCCCGCCTTCCGGCGGCCGGAGTTCTTCACCGGCAAGGACGCCAACTACAACGCCATACCGGACATCTCCTGGTACGACCCCGCGGGCAAGCCGCCGGACTGGGCTCGGATCGACCAGATCGTAGCGTCGCGCATCGACGGCTCCCGGGCGGACATCGTGGCGGACCGGGATGACAACGACTTCTTCCTGCTGTTCAACGCCTCGGACGCGGCCGTGAGGTTCCGCGTCTGCCCGCCCCCTCCGGACACCCGGTGGCATCTCTCGGTGGACACCTCCAAGCCCTCTCCCGAGGACATCCGGGAGCCCGGCTCCGAGACCGTACTTTCCCCCCAGGACGAGTACCTCCTGGCTCCTCGAAGCCTGGTCCTCCTTCTGGCCCGGGATCCCGCGGCGGGGATCTGAGGGGGCTTCCCGTCCGCCCGGGCGCCGGACGGATCCCCGCCCCGGGCTTCCGGGGCACGCCGGTCCGCCGCCTTGATTCCGCGCTCCCGTATTCGTACTTTATTCCCATGCACGGCGACGAATACGACAGGCTGGAGCGGAATTTCCGGGCGGGCATCCGTTCCCTTGCCCGGCACGACACCCAGGCGGCCCTGCGGTTCCTCCGATCCGCGGTGGACGCCTGCCCGCCCGGCCGACATGCGGCCCTGGCCCGGTACCTCTACTGGCTCTCCATCCCCCTTCTCCGGCTGGGGAAATCCGAACTGGCCGTCAAGAGCCTGGTATCGGCCCAGAAGCTGGAGCCCCGGGGACCCGCCCGCAGGCTCTACCGTCACATGGTGAATGAGTACGGCATGGTCTCCACGGGGTGCGCGGACAAGGACGACTTCCGGGCATTCTTCAGCATACAGCTCCGGCGCTACCTGGGGTCCCGGCCGGGCGGGCGGTTCCGCACCGAGGCGGAGCGGGACGCGGTGGCCCGGATCATCGCGGATGCGTGGATCGGCCTTGCGGGCTCGGATTCCCTTTCCGAGAAGTCCTGCTCCGACAAGCTGGAGTTCTTCCGGGCCATCGAGATACCCTTTCCCTTCCGGTTCCTGGACAAGGCCAAGGTCCTGCCGGGCAATTTCCGCCGGGGGACCCTCCAGAAACCGGACGCACGCTGTTCCTGCGGCTCCGGTCTGCCCTACCGGCAGTGCTGCGGGCGCACCCAGTCCGCCTTCGGCACGGGATCTGCATCTTTTTGATACGGTTTTAAGGTTCTTTCCTTCGACCGTGTGGAAAAGAAACAAAAAACCCAGAAATTCCGATTCCCCAGGGACGGTTTCTTTCCCGGCAGTCATCTCGCCCCTAAAATATCGCACTTTTATAATGTATTCTACGGTAATGAATTGAACTAAGCAAACCGGAAATACTTAAACCGGGTCCTGATTCCTGACTCCTCCCTCCTTCCCTTGGCACGAAGTCTGCTAATAACTAAGCGGAGGAATCATGAAGACTTCTGCCGCCCGCAAGACCATCCGTCCCAGCGAACTCACCAGCGACGAAAATATACTCTCCCTCTACCTCAAGGAAATCAACCGCATTCCCCTGCTGACCCGGGAGCAGGAGGATACCCACGCCCGGGCCGCCGCCCGGGGCGAGCAGGCTGCCAAGGACATGCTGGTCAAGTCGAACCTCCGGTTCGTCGTGAATATCGCCAAGAAGTATCAGAACCAGGGCCTGCCCCTCTCGGACCTCATCAGCGAGGGGAACATCGGGCTGATCAACGCCATCGAGCGCTACGACGTGGACAAGGGCTACCACTTCATCTCCTACGCGGTATGGTGGATCCGCCAGGCCATCCTGAAGGCGGTCTGCGAGAAGAGCCGCATGATCCGACTGCCCCTGAACCGGGCCAACGAGCTCGTTCAGATCGAGAAGGCCCGCAAGTACGTCACCGGCGGCATGAGCGAGGACGGGGAGATCCGGGAAATCGCCCGCATGCTGGACATGGACGCCGACCATGTGGCGGACCTGGTCAACGTCTCCCGGGACCTGATCTCCCTGGAGACCCCGGTCTTCGACGAGAGGGACTCGTCGGTGGTGGGGGATTTCGTGGAAAACGACGCCTACGTCTCTCCTGAGAGCGCAGCCATCGAGAACAACCTCAAGGACGACATCAACTCCGTCCTCCGCACACTGACGGAAAAGGAGCGGGAGGTCATCCAGTACCGCTTCGGGCTCAACGGCCGCCGGGCCATGTCCCTGAAGGAAATCGGCGAGCGTTTCTCCTTGACCAAGGAGCGGATCCGGCAGATCGAGAAAAACGCCCTGAAGCGCCTGTCCCAGTCGAACCGTTCTGAAATCCTGGAGAGTTACGTCGCCTGAACCGGCGCGGAGACTCCGGGATAATATAGATCGGCCGCCGCGAGGCGGCCGTTTTTTCAGCCTCGTTCTGTCTCGCCGGCCATGGATTCCGATCGTGGACCACCGGCTCAAGGTTGACAACCTATCCGCTTTTTCGTATCATGACCCTGCGCGCATCGCGCGTCCCGAGGCGGTCCAAGACCGCCCCTTCAGGGAGCGCGGTTTGAGCGGCCGTCCCGCCGGGACGGCGCAGCGCCGAGCGAGCGACCGTCGTATACCGGTATTACCCGAGCTTCCCAAGCTCGAGAAGTGGGTTCGACTCCCATCGGTCGCTCGAACGGCGCTGGCCCGCTCAATCCGCGTTCCCTTCACAAACCGAGCGTATAGGCTCGGCTTTTTTTTGCGGCAGATTCCAGGCGACAGGACTCAAAATACGTTTGCGGAAACCTCGGCGAGCGCAAGCTCGCTGCCGCG